>JAAXHY010000032.1 GCA_012270665.1 Dehalococcoidia bacterium | reverse complement strand
GGGAATGACAGATTGCAGCGCGACCGTATTCGAGATGTCCGATGTGCTGGAACGTCGGCGAAAATCGGGAGAACTATATCTGGAATTCCTCAACTGCTCTACGATGAGCGTCGGGGTTTATGCGCTGGCCGCAGGTTCAACCGATCCTCAGCAGCCTCATACAGAGGATGAGATATATTACGTCCTGGATGGTCGAGGGCAAGTCCGCGTTGACGACGATGACTTGGACGTCAAGCCGGGAAGCGTAATATTCGTGGCTGCCGGACAGCGGCACAAGTTCCACTCTATCGCCGAGGACCTGAGACTGCTGGTGGTCTTCGCCCCGGCCAGAGGGACAGGAACAAAGTAACTCTGACTGCGTCCGTTAGCCTTTTGTCAACTTGGGGGCAATACCTCCATTGCCCCTGCTAACCTCACAACAGTCAATTTCCGTCCGTCCCGACCCAGCCCGACTGTGATATATCAATCATAATCCCCTCGGGTCCGGCGTATTTTGTCTCGACATTCTGACCGCCGTGTCCACTGCCCATCGCAGAGTGAAGAGCCTTGTTGATTTCATCCCTCGGCTCAGAGCCGATGTTCTTCAGTCTGACCTCGGTGGCTTCGGCGTCGTCAACCTGGAATCCGATGTGATGAATGCCCGCGTACCCTACTCCGAATTCTTCACCCGCGACGACGTCGTTCTGGAAATTCAGGATGGCCAGGTTCACATTCCCATCACTCAGGTAATAACCCACGGCGTTCGCGCTATCTACTTTGCCAACCTCCTTGAGGTCGAACACAGACTTGAAGAACTCCGCTGTCTTATCAGGCTCCCGGCTTGCTATCGCAATATGCTTGATCTTAGCCATTTTCCCTCCTCGCGCAGCCAGACCACTTGGGCAGATCATGGCGGCGCATTGAACATACTCTAGACTTGTCCAAATATAGAGTCCATTCACATGGCTGTCAAACTTAGTACTTCAACCCATAAGCGCCTTAACTGAGTTCTCCGGGCTGTACCGACTGGTACGCCTCCAGTCGTTCGGCCAGGGGGCGATGCTCCCCTCTTTCGAGCATCGGGTCCGTGTCGAGAAGGCGTATCGCCTCGCGTCGAGCGAGAGACAGTGTGTCGTAGTCGGTAATCTCGGCAACTCTGAGTGAAGGCAGTCCGCTCTGGCGGGTGCCGAGATAGTCTCCCGGCCCGCGCAATTTCAAGTCTTCCTCGGCCAGCCGGAATCCATCCGATATATGCTCAAGCAGCTTGAGCCGCTTGAGGGCCTCGGCCCCTGGAGACTCGGAAAGCATAAGACAATGCCCCCTGTATTCGCCGCGCCCTACTCTGCCTCTGAACTGATGCAGCTGGGACAAACCGAATCTCTCGGCGCCGTCAATCAGCATCACCGTGGCGTTTGGCACGTCAATTCCAACTTCAACGACGGGTGTGGAGACGAGGACATCTATCTCGCGTTCCTTGAAGCTGTCCATCACCTCTTCCTTCTCATTCAGCGACATACGACCGTGCAGGAGACCGACCGAGTACTCAGGAAATACTTCTTCCGAGAGGCGCGCATACTCTTCCTGAGCGGCCTTCGTTTGTATTACCTCGGACTCCTCGATCAGCGGACATACCACGAAAGCCTGCCTGCCCTCCCGTATCTCTTTTCTTATGAAGGCGTATGCCGAATCGCGCCTTTCGTTCTCTATGAACCTAGTTCGCGTAATCTGGCGACCTGGGGGCATCTCGTCTATGACTGACACATCCAAGTCTCCATAGACAGTGAGGGATAGAGAGCGAGGAATAGGAGTCGCGCTCATTGCAAGCAAGTGCGGTCTTTCACCCTTCTCACGCAGCGTTTGTCGTTGGCGGACGCCGAACCTGTGTTGCTCATCCACAACTGCCAGAGCCAGATTGGGGATATCTACTCCCTCCTGAATCAGCGCGTGTGTGCCAATCACTAGGTCAATCAGCCCAGCTGACATCAGACTGCGCAGGTCGTCTCGGATACGCTTGCGATGTGCCCCAAGCAGCAGCGCGACGACCACTTTTCGTTCGATGCCCGCGATGTCGAGCCGCTGTATGTAGCCGCCCGTGGGATCGTATCCCGCGCCGCTGAGCAGACCGCATATCGTGAGGAAGTGCTGCTCGGCCAGAATCTCGGTCGGAGCCATGAGCGCGGCCTGTTTGCCGTCCTGGACGACCCCGAGCATCGCGGCGGCGGCTACGACCGTCTTGCCGCTTCCTACATCGCCCTGGAGCAGACGACTCATTGCCCTGTCGGAACGCAAGTCTGACAGTACTTCCTGAAGCGACCTGTTCTGCGCTCCCGTCAAGTCAAACGGCAGCGAACCGAGGAAAGATTCGATAACGCCGTTGTCCACCGGAATCGGAATGCCTCTGTTCTCCTCCCGCCAGTCGTTCCTGCGTCTTATAACGGACATCTGTAGCAGGAAAAGTTCATCGAAAGCCAGTCTGCGCTTCGCAGCCTTTTCCGCATCCCAATCGTCGGGATAGTGAATCTGGCGCATCGCGTTGCCGAGTCCTATCAGTCCGGTGCGATGGAGTAGATCGGCGGGCAGGAATTCCTCCACCCGATCTATCGTCGCGTCCAGAGCGCGTTTCACCAAAGAGCGGAGTACACGCTGAGACAGGCCCTGGGTGGATGGATAGACCGGCACAAGCCTGCCGGTGTGAACAAGGTCATCTTCGCTGTCGAGTATCTCGTACTCAGGCGCCTGGAAGACCAGGTTGCCCCTGAACACATTCACCTTGCCGCTCAGCGCCACCTGCACGCCATGCTTGAGTTGATTCGCAACCCAGGGATTGTTGAACCACACCGCCCTGATGTTGCCGGTCTCGTCTCCCAGGACGGCCTGCGTGGATTTCTGGCTTCCCAGCATTGTCTGTTGGGCTTCCCAGACGGTCAGAATTGCCGTCTGATTGTCACCCGGTGAAAGCTGGGACACGGTCCGTACACTGGTGAAGTCGTTATAGCGGCTGGGGAAGAGGTGGGCCAGGTCGCCTACGGTCTTCACGTCTATCTTGTGGAGACGCGGCAGCAGTTTTTGCCAGACACCCCTCAGCAGAGTAACGTCGTCGGACAGCTCCAGCGGACGGCGCGGCGCTGGCGGCTTCCTGGGCGCGCTCTTGCGCCTGGGCGCTGGCTTCTCAGCGCGCGCCGGCGCATTACTTGGCGCTGGCGATGACGGCCCACCGCCACTCCTGACCGACACTCCGGCCTCGCGCATCCGGACCACGACCCGTGTGGCCCAGTGCGATCTTTGGTCAACGGACATCTCGGCGTACCGGGTCGAATCCCCGATGTACGCCGCAAGGTCCGCTGAGAAGCGTTCCAAGAACGCATCCAAGCCTCCGATAACGGCACGGTCGTCAAAACCGCGCTCGCGCTCCTGCCGGAGTATGTTGTATAGAGATGTGGCCCGTTCTGCGTTGGTCATGGCGATACTGATGTATATAGTGGTATCGCATCGGCGCGCGCGGTTCAAGGCGGATTGGTTTTCGTAAGCATTACAAAAGTGGTGGGCAGAGGCGTATCCGGTTCTATCCAC
>JAAXHY010000366.1 GCA_012270665.1 Dehalococcoidia bacterium | reverse complement strand
CCACCAATCCGCTAATCAATTACGGTTTGGAGTAGGTAAAAGAAGAATTTGTTATCGTTATCACCTATAGCTCTGGCTCCGATAGCATTGTCTGTAATCCAACAATTCTCATTGCTGAACCGCAGCGAACCACAGTAACTTCCAACTCGTCCAATAACAACGATATTGGCATCAGCGTTGACTTGATTAGTCCTGCCTATGATTCCATTGGAACCGTAAACGGGATACAACGAATCGTCGGCTCTTTCTGGGCTCGACTTGCCGTTAGCAAGAGACATCACGTCTCCCAACATCACCTCCGTCCACTCAGTCACCGCCTGTTTGGGACGCTCCCGCACCACCACGTAGTCCCGCTCAATCTCCCTGTGAATACTCTCAGGCAGATTCGCCCAGTCGTGGGCCTGCACCAGAATGGGAATGTCAGATTCCTGAAACGCCTCAACCAAGTCGATGAACTCAACGCCCAAGGGTTCCAGCGCGGGGCCGCGTACCACCAGGTCCAAGTCACTCCCCCCATGGCTCTCGCCTTTGACGCGGCTGCCGTAGGCCCAGACCTCGGCGTCGGGAACGTGCTCGCGCAGAAGCGTCTCAAGCTGCTCCCGGTAGCGAAGCGGAAGGTCGAGTCGGTCACCCATCCTCGCCCTCCGCTAGAAGAGCGTCAATCTCGCGGCCGAGGGTTGGGAGGTCGGTTTCAATAACAAACCACACTGCCCGGTCATTCACGTCGGCGTAGCCGTGGATCAGTATGTTGCGAAAGCTGATGATCTGCTCGTACTCGCTTATCCGGGAGACAACTTGCGGGGCAACTCTTGCCAAACGGGTCATGGCTTCACCGATGATTTCAAACTCCCGCTCAACTGCGGCGCGCATCATGCCATTGGATTGGTAATCAGCGAAGGTCTCGCCATCGGTGAACTCCCGAATCAGTCTGACGGCCTGCTGTATGTCGTACAGGTATTTCTTGGCTTCACGCTGCATAGACCAATACCCTGCTTTCATCAACCGACTCCCGGAGATACGGGTTCTTGATGCTGGAGTTGTCCACCAGATCCACAGAGCGACCAAACATCTGCTCCAAGGACTTCAGCAGTCCAAAATAGGCAGCGCCATAAGCTCTCACGGGCAACTCCTTGAACTCCACCAGGAAGTCCAGGTCGCTGTCTGCCGACCGATACTTCCCTGTCGCAGCTGAACCAAACAGTTCCAAGCGCAAGACACTGTATCGTTGGCAGAGCGACTCCAATTCGACGCTGCGGTCAGCAACGATTGGAATCATCTCGAGGCCTCCTCACTTGCAGGGAACCCCAGACGTGCCAAGTTCGCCTGAATCTCCGCGTCCAGCCGCTGGGCCTCGGCCTTCTGCTCCCGCCACTGGGCAGCCAAGCGTTCCATCTTCTCGGCGAAGGGTTCGCCGTCGTCCTCCTGGGGCGCAGCCCCTACGTAGCGGCCGGGCGTCAGGACGTGGGCGTGTTTGCGTATCTCCTCCAACATCGCGCTCTTGCAGAATCCGGGGATGTCTTCATATTCGGCCTCCCGCGTACCCCGCCAGGCGCGGTACGTGTCGGCAATGCGGGCGATGTCCTCCGCCGAAAGGTCCCGTCGCGTGCGGTCAAGCATGTGCCCCATCTTGCGGGCGTCGATGAACAGCGCCTCGCCGATTCGTGCCTCGCCGCTGCGGCCCCTCCGCAGGAACCAGAGGCAGGCCGGTATCTGGGTTGACCGGAACAGCTGGCCCGGCAGTGCGATGATGCAGTCTACGAGGCCCGCCTCGATGATGCTCCTGCGTATCTCCCCTTCGCCCGACTGGTTCGATGACATGGAGCCGTTGGCAAGCACGAAGCCGGCGATGCCCCGTGGCGCGAGGTGATGCAGGAAGTGCTGCACCCATGCGAAGTTGGCGTTGCGTTCCGGTGGGACTCCGTACTCCCATCGCTTATCGTCCCTGAGCCTCTCTCCGCCCCAATCGGACACGTTGAAGGACGGATTTGCGAGGATGTAGTCGGCCCGCAGGTCCGGGCGACGGTCGTTGTGGAAGCTGTCTCCGTGCTCGATGCGGCCCTCGATGCCCCGGATAGCCAGGTTCATCCTCGCCATGCGCCA
>JAAXHY010000240.1 GCA_012270665.1 Dehalococcoidia bacterium | reverse complement strand
TTCGCCAACAGCGCGCTGGGCGTGGGTTTCAGCGTGGGGGGCGATGAGGTGAGCGGGACGCTGGCGGAGGTTCGGTTCGAGGTTTGGCTGAAGGCGCAGTCCGGGACTGTGGAGGCTGGGGCGTACAGTTTCACGGTGTATTCGGGCGACGAGGTGGTGGCGAGTGTGAGCGGCAGTGAGGCGGTGGGCGCGGAGTGGACTGAGTTGGTGGTGTCTGACGCGGCGATAGTGAGCGGGTTGTCCGGTGGTCTGTCGAAAGTTGTGTTCGAGGTGAACGGACCGTCGTTGGGTCCTCGGTTGGAGTGGTCGTGGGTGAGGATGGCGGTGGATTACAGGTCGGCGGGTTCGGGTTCGTAGATGTGGCGCGCGGGATCTTCCACAGTAGTGTGAAGCGCGAGTATGAACCGAACATTACGAAACCCACTCGATACTCGCGAGTTCGTCTATACTGTGACTCATGGACGATACGCCCCAGAACAGGCTGAGCGCAAACGCGCCCGAGGACGGAGCGCCTGAGAGGGTGCCTGCCTTCCGCAAAGTAGAGCGCCACTTCTGGCGACGCATGAGCCGCGGGCTGCTGGTGATAATACCCCTTCTGGTCACCTTCCTCATCCTGCGCTACCTCGTCGTCATATTGGAGAATCTGATCAGGCCCGTCACGACGCTGATTCTCGAAATCCCGTACATTGGTCATATTCCTGCCTCGACACCCATCGCTTGGCTAATAGCTGTCTCAGGCATACTCGTGTTCCTGTACGCGCTTGGCTGGATAGTGACCGGAGAAAGGGGTCAGAGAAGCGTAAAGGCGGCGCTGAACTCGGTTCTGGACCGTATCCCGGTGGCCGGGAAAATCTACACCGTCGCCAACCAGGCGACCGAGGCCATCTCCACGCCCATGAGCAGCCAGTACAGCCGCGTCGTCTTCCTGGACTGGCCGCGAGAAGGCGTCCGCGCAATGGGTCTGGTCACAGGCCAATACTACGTACCGTCCGAAGACCGGGTCATGCTGACTATTTACATAGCGACCGTTCCCAACCCTACATCCGGTATGCTGGCGATTATCCCCGAGGACGATGTGATCGAAACCGACATCAGCGTCGAGGACGCGATGAAGATAATCTTCTCGGGCGGCATAGTCCTGCCCGACATGATGCGCCTGGGCGACCAGGTGGCGTTCACCCATCGCGGCAGGGAACTTGACTCGCTTCCACCCGAAAAGGAAACCTTTCGCTGAAGTAGCCGCTTTTCTAGCGCCGGGCCGCTTGGAAATCCGCTAAATCTCTTCCCAGTCCCTCAAGACCGTATGAGCCGCGTTATGGCCCGGGGCTCCCGTCACCTCTCCGCCGGGATGCGTGCCCGCCCCGCACAGGTACAGGTTCTCTATTGGCGTCTTGTATCCGTCGAACATACTGCCGGGCCTGTTCGAGAAGATCTGAGCCGATGTAATGTCGAGGTGACGGATGTTGCCGTCCGTCAGGCCGACTCGCTCTTCGAGTTCCACCGGCGTGAAAAGCTCCCAGTCCCGGACCGACTTTCGGAAGTTCGGCGCATACTCCCCAATGACGTCTATCAACCGCTCCCCCGTCTGCTCCCGCAAATCGTCCCACGTGCCTTCCCGCGGCCTCACCGGAGCGTAGAGTACCCATATGGACATCACGTGCTTGCCCTCCGGCGTCAGCGACTTGTCCAGCACCGACGGAATCTGTATGTGCATCACGGGCGCGGATGACGGCCTGCCCGCGCGCGCGTCGTCCGCGCTCTGCTG
>JAAXHY010000068.1 GCA_012270665.1 Dehalococcoidia bacterium | reverse complement strand
TCAACCAACTGGAGATAGTCCACGATGAGCAAGTCGAGGCCGTGTTCCTGCTGAAGCCTGCGAGACTTGTTGCGAATCTCCATTACGTTCTGGAACGGGGTTTCATCAATGTAAACGGGCAGGTCGGAGAGAAGACCGATGGCGTCGAGGACCATGTGTTCTTCCTCGTCTCGGAGGAGGTTCATACGCAGGCGGTGGCTGTCTATGTTGGCTTCGGACGCGAGGAGGCGCACGGCGATCTGTTCTCCGCTCATTTCGAGGCTGAATATGCCTGCGGTGTACCCCTCGCCGGCGGCATGGCGGGCCATGTTGAGCGCGAGCGTGCTCTTGCCAAGGCTGGGACGGGCGGCAAGGATGACGAGGTCAGAACGCTGGAGTCCGCCCCCGAGGAGTTCGTCCATGCTTGGGAATCCGGTTATGACTGGCGCGAGGGCAACTGAGCTGAGGTCCTGGAGCGCGCCGCTCTGCTCCATGTACTGGTCGAGGAACACGCGGAGGTGGGCGAAGTCGCGCTCACCGCGTCCGCGCTGGACGCCGTAGAGGACCTCCTCCGCTCTGGCGAGGACATCATCCGCGTCGGGGCCGCCGCTATATCCGAGGTCTGCAATCTCGCTGCCGGCGCGAATGATCTTTCTGAAGACGGACATACGGCGAACGATGCGGCCGTAATGCTCGATGTGGACTGAGGTGGGAACGCTGGATACGAGGTGTCCGAGGTATGGCGCCCCGCCTACGGACTCCAGGTCCTCGGTGTCGGCGAGCTTGCGGGCGACGGTGACCTGGTTGATGGCCTCGCCGCGTTCCAGCAGCGCTATACAGGCGTCGTAACACTTGCGGTTGCGCTGGACGTAGAAGTCCTCGGACTTGAGGAACGCGCTGACGCTGGTGATAGATTCGCCGTCTATAAGGATGGAGCCGATGACGGACTCTTCGGCGTCGTTGTCAAAAGGTTGAAGACGGTCGGTAACCAAGCCCTGCCTCCCGGTTGGCCGACCATGTTCAACTTTTTCTGTCAGTCAGGAAGCCCCGCCAGGGCGGGGCGGGCATGGTCAGCCCTGATCTTGCTCTTCTTCGGATTCCACTTCTTCTTCGGCTGCCGCTTGCGCCTCTACGGGTTCCGCACTATCTTCTTCGGACTCTTCCGCGGGAACCAGGGACTCGGCGTACTCTTCGGGGGTCATTCCGGTGGGGTAAACGAGCACCGATATGTCCGCCTCGACTTCGGGATGGAGCTTGATGGTCAGGTCGTATGAACCGAGTTCTCGGATTGGTTCGTCAAGCTCTACGGCGCGGCGGTCAATCTCCTTTTCGGTGAGTTCGGCGAGCCGGTCGGCGACGATGGCGTTGGTCACGGATCCGTACAGACGTCCCGAGCTTCCGGCGCGCATCTCTACGCTTACCTGAGCGCCATCGAACTCGGCTGCGAGTTCCTTCATGTCTTCAAGTCTCTTTACCCGGTTTACCTGGGCCTGATTCTGAAGCCGCGTCACGCGCTGGACGGCGTTGTGAGTGGCGGGTGTCGCCAGATTCTTAGGTATCAGGTAGTTGCGGGCGAAGCCGTTCTTTACTTCTTTGATATCTCCTCCCTGCGCTACTCCAGGGACATCTTCCAAAAATACGACTCTCATGGGCAAGCTACCTCTGGTCAATTATTTGTCTGAGTCTGTTTTCGCAAACAGGTCAACTACCCTATTTTGCCATACGGCAGCCCAATAAGAGAATCCGAACTTGTGTGCTTGAAGTGTAGCACAATAGTTTGGCTTTGTGAAGTGTGGATTTTTGGTATGCCGGGGTACAGGGGATGTGTCAGGGATGGGAGAACGATGTGGGCGGTCAGGGGTCCTCGTATATGAACGCGGTGTCTTCTTCCAGTTCTCGCATGAACTCGAAGAAGTCCTCCAGCTCGTCGCACTCCTCACAGCCCTCACAGCGACAGTA
>JAAXHY010000112.1 GCA_012270665.1 Dehalococcoidia bacterium | reverse complement strand
GCCGAAATTCGCGCGACACTTGGAATCAAAGTCCGAGCTAGGGCGGAATATACCACACTGTTGTTAGAAGTCGCCCTATCTCATACACTGCCAACAATCATTCATTCCATCGGAATCTGGAAACGAAGGCCAGTATCCCGTCGGAGTCGCCAATGTTCAAGCAGTCCAGAGACGGAATCTACTACGGATGGCTGATCGTCGCGGCAGGAACGTTCATCGCCATGATCGGCGTCGGCCCGTTCAGCGGGTTCGGGGTCTTCGTCATACCAATGAGCGAGGAATTCGGGTGGAGCCGGAGCGCGATCTCACTCGCGGCGTCGGTGGCCGCGCTGGTTGGAGGATTCAGCCAACCCTTCATAGGACGGATCTTCGACAGGGTGGGCGGCCGCAGGCTGATGCTCTGTGGGCTTCTCGCTCTCGGCGCGGCCAACATCCTGCTCGCCTTCACGAACCACATAATTCACCTGGTACTGGTCTTCGGCATCGGTGTGGCGCTCAGCGAGAGCGCAGGCGCGTTCAACACGGCGGTCGCGCTTGTAGCGCGATGGTTCCACCGCCGTCGCGCGACGGCAGTCGCGCTCATATCGTCGGGCGCGTCCCTAGGCGGGCTGATACTGGTGCCGTTCATAGCGTTCGTCATTCCGCTTGTCGGTTGGAGAACCACGTGGGCGATACTGGGCCTGTTCATACTGTGTCTCGCGCTTCCGGTCGCGTTCTTGGTCATCAGGAATGACCCGAGCGAACTGGGCAGCCTGCCCGATGGCGGAGAGAGCGACACCGGACAGGTGCCAGGAGCGACCATATCAAGAGGCCCGCTCGAAGTTGACTACTGGATGAGGGCGTTCGCGTCCGTACCGTTCTGGCAGCTATTGGGCGGCTACTTCGTGTGCGGCGTGAGCACCTCGATGATCTCCACCCACTACGTCCCGTATGCAATCGAGAAGGGCTTCTCCCCGTCACTCGCCGCGACCGCTTTCGGAGTGATGAGCGCGCTGAACGTCGCCGGAGTTCTGCTCGCGGGAATACTGGGCGACCGGATCGGACGCAAGAACCTGCTCGCGCTCGTTTACCTGATGCGAGGCATGGGATATGTTGTACTGCTGACCGCGCCGGGTCTGTGGGGTCTGTTCGGTTTCGCGGTCATATCAGGCTTCTCGTGGATAGCCACAGTGCCGCTGACCACGTCGCTGACCGCGGAGGTCTATGGACTGAAGAACATCGGCACTCTCAACGGTGTAACTTTTACGGCCCACCAGATCGGGGGCGCGCTGTCCATACAGTTCAGTGGCATCATGAGGGACCTGACGGGCGCATATACCATACCTTTCGCCGTTGGTGGCCTGTGCCTGCTGTTCGCCAGCATAGTCAGCTTCTGTATCCAGGAGAGACGCTACTCCTCGCGATACGTCTCCATTCCAGAACCCACGTCCACATAGACCGTGGCGGGCAAGATGTGAGACCGTATTCACTCAGAAGACACTCGGACGCCTGTACACAACGCGTGGAGGAACTCAGTGGCTCAGCGGGGAACGACAGTCAGCGCGGCTGACATCACCAAAAGGCTTTTGTCGGATGTTGACGCGCTCCTCAAGCAGAACACGCCCAACATTCGTGCCATCCGCCGTCAATACTCACGCGAGATACAAGACTGCCAGCCCAGCCTAGTACTCGACCTCGCCGCGCAACTGATAGAAACGCGCAGACTACGCTGGGTGGCGTATGAGTTCGTCCGGTTCCACAAGCCGACGTTCGAGACGCTGACCGATTCGACCATCGAGCGAATAGGGCAAGGAATTGACAGTTGGCAGAGCGTTGACGCTTTCGCGTGTACGCTGTCCGGGCCCGCGTGGAGAATCGG
>JAAXHY010000101.1 GCA_012270665.1 Dehalococcoidia bacterium | reverse complement strand
TTGGAGCGCGCGCCGGTCGTACTGAGCGCGGCGGCGTCCGAGCCAGCGCCCGGCTCGGTGAGAGCGAATGCGCCGACTTTCTCGCCCGATACCAGCGGGGGTATGAACTCTCGCTTCTGCCCCTCTGTGCCGAACATGGCGATGTACTGGGTACATAGCGACAGGTGAGCGCCGAGTATCGTCGCGGTTGCCGCGCAGCCCCTGGCTATCTCCTCGACCGCCACCACCATCTGGCGAGTCGTGCCCCCGCTGCCGTCGTACTCCTCGTCTATTCCTAGTCCAAGTATGCCGAGCCGCGCCAAGCCTCTGAAGTTCTCATAGGGAAACTCGCCGCTCTCATCGTATCCGGCGGCCTTGGGGGCAAGCTCAGCGTCCGCGAACTCGCGCGCGGTGTTTCTCAACATCATCTCTTCTTCATTGAGCAGCAACTCGGTCATGTTTCAGGCTCCATGCAAAACTTTCGTTAGTGGCCGGCCACCAACTCATCGAGGGCAGTTCCCACGCTGTCAACTATATCAAAAGAAGGTAGTCCGAACGCTACGAAAGCGGGAAGATGGAGCGACTTCCACAACGAGTAAGCATCGGCATTCGTATGACGGCTCGTGAAACTCGTCATCGCAGTCCCATGCGTAACCATCAGGATGTTTCCTTCCGGGCGCCCGGCCAGAGCGCGCCGGATTTCGGCCTCGATGCGCCTGGACACGTCGTTCGACGACTCACCGCCATACACGACGCTGTCGGGGGACGCGAAGAATCTGAGTATGTTCTCGTGGAACTCGGTCTGTGGCAGAAATACCGACGGACGCCGATGCTCCCGCAGCCCCTCTCTAACGGAGAATCCGATACCAAGATGCAAGCCGATGCGCTGGGCGGTCTCCACCGCCTTGGTCTCAGGACTGGAGAACATGGCTGCGGGAAGGAACCGCCCCAACTCACGCGCAATGGTCTCGCAGAGCCTGATTCCTTCCTCGCTCAGCGACCACTCGGAGGTGGGGCGAGATGGGTCCACTTCTGGAACGGAGTGCCTGACCAGGACGACGATTCTGTCTTGATCTATCACGCAGGTTTCAGAGAGCAAGGGTCGCGCTTAGTCAACTTCCATTATGGACTCGGGAAGTTCGTACCAGAATACTTCGTTCTGCTCGATGTCTTCGATTCTTCTATCGCGGCGCAGCCCGGCTATGGCGGCCCTGGCAGGTCTTCCGGTGAATCTCTCCAGATACTCGGCGTTGCGGACCGCGCGGGTGGTATCTCTTTCATCCGCCGTATAGGACATTTCCACGGCAATGTAGTATTCCTGACCTCGCTGGTCGGTGACTTGCATGATCAGGTCTGCCCTGTGGAAACTCCTGAGATCGCCGCGGGAGATGCCGGACAGGTCTTGTCTGTCGGACAGTGCTATTTTTTCCTGGGGGGTCAGGGTATGCTTGTATTGAAGTCCCATGTCTTGGGCGATGAACGGAGCCTCCATCAGGGCTGCATTGCTTACATGGGCGGCTTTGAGGGGACCAATATCAATCCGCAATTGGTTCACTTCCTCTTTGGACGCCATGCGGCTTTCCAAATCGGCCAAGTCTTCTTTGGTAGCCAGGTTTTCATATGCGTCTTCAAGCCTGCTGACACGCGACTCTAACGTCGCCATCTTATTGCTCCCTCATGGCATTGACTGGAATATGCTACAAATGTAACACGCTGCCGCGCCTACCTACAATCCACTATCTGGAGGCATCCCTTGATCTCAGCGGCGCCTGCTTGAGCTAGAACGGCGAGAATTCCTGCTGCTCGCCGAACACCTTCCTGAACACGTCGGATATTTCGCCCAGGGTGGCGTATGCCTCAACACACTCCAGGATGGCGGGCATCGTGTTGTCGGTCCCGCGCGCTACCTCTTCGAGCCTGGATAGAGTGGACAGGGCCGATGACTCATCCCTTTCCTTCCTCACCCTGGAGAGCCTGTCTAGCTGCCGCTGCGTCTCGGCGCGCTCGATCATCTGCAGCTTCTCTATAGGGGGAGTGGGGGACTGGAACCTGTTGACTCCAACCACGACGCGCTCCTCGGACTCCACCTGCAGCTGGTGTCTGAACGCGCTCTCGTGTATCTCCTGTATCTGGTAACCCCTGTCGAGAGAGGACAGCGCGCCGCCCATGCCATCCATTTCTTCGATGTACTCGAACGCCTTCTGCTCCACCCGGTCGGTCAGGTTCTCGATATAGTACGAGCCGGCAAGCGGGTCCACGGTTTCCGCCACTCCCATCTCGTAGGCGAGAATCTGCTGGGTCCTGAGTGATAGCTGGACAGACTCTTCGGTAGGCAGCGCGAGCGCTTCGTCCTTGGAGTTCACATGCAGCGACTGTGTCCCTCCCAGGATCGCCGCGAGCGCCTGTATGGTGGTGCGGATCACATTGTTGTCGGGCTGCTGGGCGGTGAGCGTGACGCCCGCGGTCTGCGTGTGGAAGCGGCAGGTCCATGATCGCGGATTCTCCGCGCCGAACCGTTCACGCATGATCCTCGCCCACATTCGTCTGGCGGCCCTGAACTTGGCTATTTCCTCGAAAAGGTGGCTCTGCGCCACGAAGAAGAAGCTGAGTCTGGGCGCGAAAGAGTCAACCTTGAGTCCGGCGTCCACCGCCGCCTGCGCGTATGCGATGGCATTGGAGAACGTGAAGGCGAGCTCCTGTGCCGCCGTCGCGCCCGCCTCCGCCATGTGGTAGCCGCTTATGCTGATGGTGTTCCATCTGGGAACGTTTTGGGAGCAGTAGGCGAAGGTATC
>JAAXHY010000195.1 GCA_012270665.1 Dehalococcoidia bacterium | reverse complement strand
CCTGCGCCCCGACTGGCACGACGATGATGACGGCAAGGGCGCCATGAAGGTGGTGATGACCGGCTCTGCATACGACCCAGTGGAGTGGCAGCCGCACATCAGGAACAAGACGCGGCGGGAGGGTCTGGCCCAACGGTTCCGGAACCCCGACGACCCGCTGAGGGTCGTTCTGGTGCGGGACATGTGGCTGACGGGGTTCGACGCGCCGAGCCTGCACACCATGTATGTGGACAAACCGATGCGAGGCCATGGGCTGATGCAGGCCATCGCCCGCGTGAACCGGGTGTTCAAGGACAAGCCAGGTGGTCTGGTCGTCGACTACCTGGGGCTGGCGCAGGACCTGAAGCGGGCGCTGGCAGCCTACTCCGAGAGCGGCGGTACCGGACGGACCGCCGTTGACAAAGAGGAAGCGGTGGCTGTCATGCTGGAGAAGCACGAGGTGTGCTGCGCCCTGTTCCACGGCTTCGACTGGACAAAGTGGACGGAGGGCGCTTCCCAGGAACGGCTGGGGCTGCTGCCCGCCGCTCAGGAGCGCATCCTGGCCCAAGAGGACGGCAAGGAGCGTTGCCTGAACGCCGTGCGTGAGCTGTCGCAGGCTTTTGCCCTGGCAGTGCCTCATTCAGAGACAACGCGCATCCGTGACGACGTGGGGTTCTTCCAAGCGGTACGGGCGGCTCTGTCGAAGCGGGCAATCACGGATGCACGTCCAGAGGAGGAGTTGGACCTGGCCGTGCGGCAGATCATCTCCCGCGCGGTGGCTACCGAGGGCGTCATGGACATCTTCGTCGCCGCGGGACTGGACAAGCCGGACATCTCCGTGCTCTCCGACGAGTTCCTGGCCGAGGCGCGCGGGATGCCTCATCGGAATCTGGCTGTGGAACTCTTGCAGAAGCTGCTAAGAGGCGAGGTGTCCATTCGGCGGCGCAAGAACGTGGCGCAGGCGCGGTCCTTTGCTGAGATGCTGGAGCAGACGCTGCGCCGCTACCAGAACAGGGCGATAGAGGCGGCGCAGGTCCTCGAGGAACTGATAGAGCTTGCAAGGGAGATGCGAGAGGCCAACGCACGAGGAGAGCGGCTTGGGCTGTCGGAGGACGAGTTGGCCTTCTACGACGCTCTGGAGACCAATGACAGCGCGGTGCAGGCGCTGGGTGACGAGACGCTCCGCGACATCGCACGGCAGTTGGTCGAGACCGTGCGCAGCAACGTCACCATCGACTGGACGCTGCGTGAGAACGTCCGCGCAAACCTCCGTCGTCTGGTTCGCCGCATCCTTCGCAAGCACGGCTACCCGCCCGACAAGCAGGAGAAGGCAACGCGGACCGTGCTGGAACAGGCGGAGGTCCTGTCAGAAGGCTGGGCGACGGCTTGAAGCAACAGGAGCGACCTCAATTCCAATTGGGCCTTCAGACAGACTTCCCACCTAAAAGTTCGCAAATCGTTACGCCCCAGCTCCACTTCTTCACGCCTGAGACCTTAAGGGAATCGAACTCTTCCACTGGCCCGTTCGGTCATTCAACGCCTAGGGAAAAGGAAGGTAGCGCCGAATCGGTGGGTGATGCAGCTTGCTAGTTGTTCCCACCCTCGTCACCCTTCAATCGTGCCCTGAACGCGTCCACATCATCTCGCTTGGTGAAGCCGGACATCCGGGAGCCCGACAGCCGAGGTCGCTCTGGTCAGGTAACGTCGGGGCCTGGCAGCGGTAGTGATTTCAGCGGGCGCTATTGACATCGTTAATGATATAAAGTATCATCACAATAGATCTTTGGAGCCTCCATTCAGCGAGTAAATCATGGGCCAGGAATCGTTACTCCGGGACATCTATCGATACTTAGTAGCGTCTACGAGCGCCTAGAGGCCGTGATGAGGTGTACCAGACGGAGGTGTCGCCTCGATATCAGCGCCGAGAGTCCCGAGTCAATGAGATGGCGCGAGAGATGTTTCCGGCAGGCTGGGCGTTCCCACAGGATGCGCCGATTGAGCCTCATGCCTCTGCTTAGCGGTTAGAGCAGTATAGCAATGACAACTTAATAAGTATGGACACACAATATTCATTATGCTAGCCTAGCAATAAATTTATGACTTGGTGGCTGTTGAGTCTCACAGGAACTAATTTTGGCTACGCCGACCTCTGACAAAGATATGGCCCAATCCACGAACGAACCAGAGGCTCCCCCATCTGATGAGGTAAACCTGTTCACCGGGATACGGCTACTGATGCCGTTCGCCAAAGTCGGCTGGCCTGCTTTCGCTTCTGCGGGTCTACTTGCGTCACTGAGTTCTCTGGCGCTGCTCGGCCCTTTCTGGGCCGTCTACCGGGCGGTCAATGAAGTTGTTGCCGGTGTCGCCAGCCGTGAGTCCATGTATGAGTACGCGATGCTGGCCGCAGGCTTTGTGATTCTGCATTACGCGCTGCTGGCGGCGGCGGAGTGGACCTCTCATCGCGGCGCATATGCAACCCTGGAGCGACTGCGCCTAAGGATTGGGGAGCGCCTGAGCAGGGTTCCGTTGGGATTCCTCTCCAGCCGGCGCACAGGGGAGATTCAGCGAACGCTAAGCGATGACATTGAACGGCTTGAGTTGTTCCTTGCTCATGTAATACCGGACGTGGTATCGGCTGTTTCCACAATGCTGTTCATAATCGCCTGGCTTGCAT
>JAAXHY010000570.1 GCA_012270665.1 Dehalococcoidia bacterium | reverse complement strand
CCTCGAAATCACCCAAACAAAGGTTGGCGACACCCAGATTGTTGTGTGCCATCGCGTTTGCGGGGTCGAGCGTGACCACCCGCCGCATATCTTCACGGGCCTCGACGTATTGCCTCTTGTTCGAGTGAGCGTTGCCGCGCCTGAAGTATGCGTCCGAGTTCGAAGGGTCGCGCGCGATGGCCTCGGTCATATCCTCGATGATAGTGTCGAGATCGGATGCGCCGGGTGGTGAGCTCATATGCTTACACCAGGCTGGCGGAGTGATCGGACAGCGCGTCCAGTACCTTTCGACTGAGCGTATAGCTTTCCTTGTCGGTTGGGAAACGGTCGGATTGAACGTCGCCGATGTAGTCCGATGTAGCGCTTATTATAGCGTCGCCCAGGTTGGCGTACTTACGGGCATGCTTCGGGGTGAAGTCCTGGTATAGCCCCATTAGATCGTGGAATACCTGCACCTGGCCGTCGCATCCGACACCCGCGCCGATCCCGATGGTTGGGATCTCAACACGTTCGCTGATCATTCTGGCGAGGGGCGCGGGAACACATTCCAGCACTATCGCGTAGGCCCCGGCCTCTTCCAGCGCGCGCGCGTCCTCCATTAGCTGCACGGCGGCTTTCAGGCTCTTGCCCTGAACGCGGTATCCACCAAGCTGATTGACCGACTGGGGCGTCAGCCCGATGTGGCCCATGACCGGGATGCCGCTCTCTACGATGCGCCTCACGGTTGGGGCCTGGCTCTGTCCGCCTTCCAGTTTCACCGACTGCGCGCCGCCCTCCTTGAGCAGCCGTCCCGCGTTGCGCAGAGCATCGAAAACCGATGTGTGGTAGCTGAGAAATGGGAGATCGCCGACGATATGCGCCCGCTCGGCGCCGCGCACGACGGTCTTTATGTGGTGAATCATATCGTCCATCGTAACTGGCACGGTGGAATCGTAGCCGAGCACCACTTGTCCGAGGCTGTCGCCGACGAGTATCAGGGGGATGCCCGCTTTCTCTACCAACTGGGCCGAGGTGTAGTCGTATGCGGTTATCATGGGGATCTTCTCCCCGTCCCGCTTCATCCGTTTCAGGTCTCGTATCGTTACACGCATTTCTGGTACCTCCTCTTTCAGAGTGAAGTCCGTTCGTTTACCGATAGCTCTTGACGATCCTCGCTATCTCCTCCGCAAGTTCAGGCTTGAGCGCTCCTTTTTCTACGGCGAAGGGCAGACCGGCGAGCGCTAATTCGCAGTATAGCGGAAGATACTCCGGCGCGCTCGCGCTGAGCGTGTCGAGGTGCTTGCGAATCGTCCCCAGGTCTCCACGTGGATATGGGCCGGCGACGGCCTGTGGCACGCCCTGGGCGTCCATGTTTCGGGCGACCGCGACCATCATGGGGGTGAGCGCGTGGATTCCCTCGTCGCGGCTGTGGTCGAACTTGGGCCAAACCGACGCCGCGACTGAGGCCAATACCGAGAGCAGGTTGCCCATAAGCACGCCGGATATGTGGTACAGCGCCTTGTCCTCCGGTCTGAGGAAGATGGGATTGCCGCCTATGTCCAGCGCCATGCGCTCGAGGTAATCGCGCAGTTCGGGGCCTGTCTCTATGCCAAACGTCGTGCCGGGTATGTTCTGGACGCCTTCTTCGACCGATGAGAATGCCTGGAGTGGGTGGAACGCGCCTGCCGCCGCGCCGCTTTCGACCGCGCCCTGAAGAGGTTCGAGGCTGGCCGCGCCTGAGCAGTGCGCCACGCCCTGCCCCTCCCGCCAACGCAGGGAGCCGCAGACCGGGCCTATCGCGTCGTCCGACGTCGTAATGAACACGAAGCCGACGGAATCAACCAGTTTCTGAAGACTGCGGTAGGGGACGCAGCCCGGAATCCGCGCGGCGAATGTCTCAGCCGATGTGAATGTCCTGCTGGCCACCGCCACAACGGGATAACCCACGTTGTGCAACGCGCCGGACAGAGATCCGCCGACGGCCCCAGCCCCAATGAAGCCTATGGATGTGGATTTATCGAAGTTGGTCATGTTTCAGCCAGGCAAGCGCTGGGGAGCTATCGCGTCTAGTAGTCTTCACTGGACAAGAGGCCGCCTTACACCCCTGCGCCAACATCGGCGTTCATAATCTCTATCTGCCGTGCGCGTATAGCTTTGGCGAGTGGTTGCAGATGATAAGATGCGTCTAGCAAGCTGAAACCTACGACTTCATCGTCTTTATTTCGGTAGATATACAGCCAATCACCAATGGTCTCGGCCTCACCCGAAGTGTCGCCCGTATGGATTTGCAGAATGTCAGCCCCTTCCAGATATTCAATCCGCACATCCGGCAAGCCATCAGACAAGTTGTTCATTCGGTTAGCCACGGTCTTCCTCCATATTCCTTTTCCAATCGCCTGTCGGGATAGGCAGTCAGAAGAATTAAATTGTCAACGCCGTCCCTATCGACGTCGCCGATTAACACTACAGTCAGCCATTGGTTGAACTCTGGGACTCTCCCAGTCATAATCGTTCTACGCTCGCCTCTGAATGTTTCAACCTTTTGTTCATGGGGATTCTCCATTACCTGAATCACCCATTCAGGCTTCATTGCGGGATGCCGAGCCTTCAAGTTTTCCTCTGTGCTTCTGTCTGCCTTGGGCAACTCCCTGAAACGGCTCTGCAAACTGCTCTTTTCCTTCCTCTTAGCGTTGTAGTTCGGACACCGCCTTCACGCCTCCGAGTCCGGTGGCCTCCCTGACGGCGCGGACTATGGCGCGGCTCGTGCAAAGGGCGGCGGCGGCGCACAGACGGTTCATGT
>JAAXHY010000066.1 GCA_012270665.1 Dehalococcoidia bacterium | reverse complement strand
GCCAGATTGCCTATCGTGTTCGGCAGGTGATACTTGCCGGAGCGCGCGCTTACGATGGTCGGCCCGCCCTGGTGAATCAGGATGAACGCGCCGAGTTGCTCCACCGCCTTCCAGAACGGCAGGAACTCAGGCTCGTCGAAAGTGCGACCGTTCACGTGGTCGCCAATCATCGCGCCCTTGAGTCCAAGCTGCGTGACGCTGCGTTCGAGTTCGTCTATCGCCGCCGGTATGTCCTGGAGGGGCAGAGTCGCGAGTCCCGCGAACCGGCTGGGGTGGTCCTTGGTGAGCTGTGAGACGTAGTCATTGCAGTCGCGCGCCATCCCCGCCGTCGCCTCAGCGTCCTTATCATAGTTGTACAGCACCGCGTTCGTCGAAAGTACCTGAACGTCAACCCCCAGGGAGTCCATATCCGCTAGGCGCTCGGAAGGAGTCCAGGTGGTGCGCGGATTGTGGCGGTGGGCCGGTACGGCCTCGGCTGTGATTCCGTGCCAGTCCTCTCCGGCCTCCATGGCGGCTACGAAGCCTTCCGGCGAGATATGAGCGTGTATGTCTATCGTGCGCATAGAACTGCCATCCATGTTTCAGGTGTGATACATAAACCTAAGAATGTGACGCCGCGGGAAGAATGAGCGACCTTCGGATAGTTCATCGGGGCGGACTGACCAGCGTCACGCCACCGTCAACCGGGAACGCCACGCCCGTAACCCACTTCGCTTCATCGCTCGCCAGGTAAACCGCGGCCCAACCGATGTCCCAGGGCGTTCCCTCGACTCCGAGAGGCGACGAACTGCGGCGCGTGTCCCTGCGCTCTTCAGACATTCCTCCCGCGACCATGGACGAATAGACGGGCCCGGGCAGAATGCAGTTGACTCGTATTCCCTGCGCGGCATGGTCTATCGCCATACCCTGTGTGAGCGCTATGACCCCGCCCTTCGACACTGTATAAGCCGTCAGTCCCCTGGGACGGATGGCCGAGATCGAAGAGATGTTGATGATGGATCCCCCTCCCGAAGCCGCCATAGCGGGCACCGCGTACTTCCCCGTAAGCATCATTGACTTGACGTTGACCTCCATCACCTGGTCCCACACCTCCTCCGAAACCTCCACCACGTTGCCGGCTCCGCCTATTCCGACGTTGTTGTGCAATATGTCCAGTCTTCCGTACCGGTCCAACGCCGCCCGCGCCATGTCGCGGCAGCTTTCGGCGCGGGTCACGTCGCCGATGAGCGCCGACGCGGTCCCTCCATGAGACTCGATTGCGTCCAGCGTCCCCTTGACTCGCTCTTCGTCAGCATCTACGAGCAGGACCTTCGCGCCCTCGTATGCGAACAGGATAGCGGTCGCCTGCCCGTTTCCAACGACATCACCACGCGAGCCCGCGCCGGTCACAATCGCTACCTTGCCATCGAGCCTCGGTCTTCGTTCATGGGTTGGAGTTGTCATACGAAACCACACTTTCACAGTACACGGAACAGGCCGGGTTCGGAGCCATGCTATCTACGGTTGAGATGAGTGTCAACCTGCCAATAAGCCTTCCGCAATCACCAATGAAACGCAAACGAAGGCGTCAAATATCCGGTTGGTACACGGTGGCGCCAGTATGGACTTCTGACCGTCCGATGCCTTTGTGCCGCTTCGCGCCCCTCGTGGATATTCCCATCCCCACCCACTCTTGCGCTGTTTACGCGAGAAAACGAGAAGATTTCATTAGCCACTCGTCTCTAAAACGCTTGCGCTAATCCCGCGTAGAGGGACACTCTCGCGTCCGAATTAGTATCTGGGCGATAGCCCCTGAGACAGACACCAGGAGGCCCCGCTGACATTGCCCGACGCAAAGCGGTCTCGGCTGTTGGATACGAACCGATACCTGCGCTCGGACAAGATTGAGTTGCGCGTCAATCTGAGCGTTCTGAACTACATGGCGACGATGGACGCCCACGTCGCGGCGGACGACTTAGACCCGGGAAGTCGCGCGATCTAATCCGCTTTTCTATTCACGGGATTGCCGTTATACAAACCATTTATAGGCGTTGCGGAGTCCCGCGAGACGCCGCTTGCTATGGGCCTTGTTGCGAACGACCTCGTCGGCGATGCCGTGCCAGGTATCAAGTATCTTGGACGGCATGTCGTGGAACCGGTTCCCGGGAATAGTCCGCGGCGCGTTCACGTATTCAGCATAGAGTTCCGGACTCTTGTCTATCTCTATGACCTTCTCGATTACTTCTTCGAAATTTCGATAGTCATGGCAGTTGATGAACGCTTTTGGATTATAGTATTCGCCGGCGTCCGGACTGCCCCAATAAATAGGTATGCTGCCAACCGCTAGAGGGTGGGACAACTTTTCCGTCACGTAACCCGGATATGATGCGTTTTCGAATGCGATGGTGAACTTGTAGGAACGGATGAATAATAGTTTCTCTGTCTCAGGGTCCAGCTTTTCATTCTGACACGAAAGCGTGGGCATCTTCATGTTGTTCAGCGAGGCGCCGGGGCAATCTATATGTCTATAACGCATTAGAGCCTGGCAGAAGTTCCTGCGCACTTTCGTCATTGGCAACCAGTCGTTGGAATACACGTAGTTACAGAATTGAGTTTTTGGATAGCCGACGCTCGCTTTCATATCAATGAGATAGCTTAAATTGTCAAGCATATACATGCCGTAACAGATATTTTTCTTTGAGGTTGGCCGGGATGAGAATATATAGTCCAGAAAGCGCGTCTTAGGTTCCGGGCCTTCTCCATAGAAGCCGATCAGCAATGGTCTCGATCCCCAATAGCGGCGGGCGGAAAACGCTATTCTGTGGGACCGGGCGTTATAATAAGATGCCCCATCTCCTTCACACACCACCACCACGTCGGGGCGCGCGTCGTCGTAGATCAGTTGATAATTGTCCTTCAGCGCGTCGTGGATGAGAGGACGCAGAGGGCGAGGGCGATTTTCCCTTCCTTCCCGAGCGGACCAATAGCAGTAACGGATGACGGGCAACTTGCTATTGTCCGCGTGGGTTGCCCGATACGACGCGCTGTTTATGGTCATCACGATCTCTCCCGTCTCAACTAAAGTTCAACACAATGGCCGCTCCGCCGTCGTGTTGAACTTGTGAACAACCCAAGGCTGTATTGCGTGGTCTTCGGCTTCGTTGTCCACCGATCTTGCCATGCATAGACATAGCTGACATTCGACGCGGCGGGTCTTTGCGCTACCAGTTTACCAGTTAAGGTGAAGTTGCAGGACAAGGAAATTAGTAGTTACAAGTGGTGGGACGGCTTATCCCAAATCAAGGTCAACGGCCATGTCCACGCGAGCCCGCGCCGGTCACAATCGCCACCTTGCCATCGAGCCTCGGTCTTCGTTCATGGGTTGGAGTTGTCATACGAAACCACACTTTCACAGTACACGGAGCGAGCCGGGTTCGGAGCCATGCTATCTACGGGTGAGATGAGTGTCAAGCTGATGATAAGCCTTCCGCAATCACCACTGAAACGCAAATCAAAGCGTCAAACATCCAGGTCGGTACACGGTGGCGTCAGTATGGACTTCTGACCGTCCGATCCCTTTGTGCCACTTAGTGCCCTTCGTGGATAGAATCGGATGTGCTTCTGCCCAGCGCCTTTGTGCCGCTTCC
>JAAXHY010000052.1 GCA_012270665.1 Dehalococcoidia bacterium | reverse complement strand
GTCGCTTGACATTGCCTTTGTAAGGGAAGTTTCCGATATAATGACCGCCGAGTAAATCAGGAAGGAACGATACCTTTGCAGCCACCGACTCTTCACGACGTGATACAGGCCAAGAAACGCATAGCGGGTTACGTTACGCGGACTCCGCTCCACAGGTACATCGGGCTGGAAAAGCTGATAGGCGCGGACGAGGTGCATGTCAAGCACGAGAATCACCAGCGGCTCGGCGCGTTCAAGATGCGCGGCGGCATCAACCTGCTCGCGCAGATGTCTCCGGCGGAATTGGAGCGAGGAGTGTCCACCGCCTCCAGCGGCAATCACGGTCAGTCCATAGCATACGCAGCCAGCGTGTTCGGAACGAAGGCGCGCGTCGCAGTCCCTGAGAACGCCAACCCGGGAAAGGTTGCCTCGATGCGGAACCTCGGCGCTGAAGTAATTCACCACGGCGCGTTCTTCGACGAGTCCAGAGATTACATAGAGCGGCTCTCGAAGGAGGAAGGCTATAGTTACATTCACCCGATCAATGAACCTCGTCTGTACGCTGGAGTTGGCACCTACACTCTGGAGATACTCGAAGATCTCCCGGATGTGGACGTAATCGTGGTTCCGGTTGGGGGTGGCAGCGGAGCCAGTAGCGCCTGTATCGTGGCCAAGTCACTCAACCCTGACATTCAGGTCATTGGCGTTCAGGCCGAGCAGGCGCCCGCCGTGTACTTGTCCTGGAAGCGCGGCGAAGCCCTGGAAGCTCCAATGAAGACCGCCGCGGAAGGACTCGCGACCGGCGCGGCATACGAGTTCGCCATTGGAATACTGCGCAAGCATCTCGACGACTTTATCTTGGTGACCGAAGAGGAAATGAACGCCGCGATAGTCACTCACCTCGAACAGACTCACAACCTCGTCGAACACGCGGGCGCGGCCTCCCTGGCGGGCGCGCTCAAGATACGCGACCGCCTCGAAGGCAAGAAGGTCGTTCTCATATGCAGTGGGGGCAATCTGTCCATCGAGCACCTGAAGGTCGCGCTGGCGCAAGCTACCTGACTCCGGCCAAGAGGAATTACTTTGACAGAGCAAAGAATCACCGATGACTCCCCGGCCTCCGCGCTGTTCCCCGAGTTCGACACTCTCTACGATCTCATAGCCAACGAGGTGCGGGGACTCACGGACGCGCAACTGGACTGGACATCCGACGACTTCGCCTGGGCGGAGTGGAGCGTCCGAAACCAGCTCAGTCACATGGCGTCGTTGCTGTACAGGTGGCTCATACTGAGGTGCGGCGACAATCTATTCCCCGACGGCGACCATGGTATCGAGGACATCCAGAGCGTCGCCGATTCCCCTTCCGACCGGCGTCTCGACGACGACAAGTACTGGGAAGTACAGGTAATTCTGGAGATGCTGGACGGCGGCATACGACTGGCCCAGCGAGTCCTGTCCGAGCGCAGCGTCGGATTCATACACTCTCACTCGATAGCCTCTGAAATGAGCGCCTCATGGGATCTGATGCTGCAAGCCCATCCCGAAGGCATTTCCGTCTCAGAGGATGGCGCCCAGCGAATCATGCGTTATGACGCGATGGTCCGCCATATGTACTTCGAGGAGACCACCCATCTCTTCAACATCCAGCGTCTGAAGCGAGCGCAGGGACTTCCAACAGTATCCGAGACGCCAAGTGTCGGCTACTGGGCAGTTGACGGCTGGGACATCAGCGAGGCCTAGGCGCGACCGATCATACGCGCTCGTATCTCGTCCGGTACTTGTCGCACTCGCTCGCTCGCTGGCGATTCATTCCGCATACCCACACACTTCGCGGCCTCGGTGAGAAGTTCCACGCCGCCGAGGAAGTCCTCGACACGGATGTACTCCGCGCCTATGCCCGATTCGGGATCGCGGATGCCGGTTGTGGCGTTGTGATAATTGCCCAGTGGGAATGCCATGCCTGTGGCCCTGTATCCCCAGACCGCGAAGGCTGTCCCTTCGCACACGCCGCCGCTCATAAGCTGGCGCTGGCTCTTGAAGTCGGGGTTGCGTCGCCTGATTGACTCGCGCGCCACTATCAGGACCTGCTCCGCCTCGGCGTCGAAGGTGTAGAGCGCGTCCCCTGTTCTTATGACCGGCCCCGCGCCCTGCTCGACGCCCGGTATGAGCGGGCTGGACTCGATGGATACGACGAGCGTTTCGAGTGGCAGCGTCCGCGCCTCGGCCATGAGCCGCGCGCCGAACAGTCCGC
>JAAXHY010000575.1 GCA_012270665.1 Dehalococcoidia bacterium | reverse complement strand
TTGATGCAGGTGTAGGTCCAGAAGTCAATCATGACCACCTTGCCCTCTTCCTGCATCTCGTCGAGCGTAAACGACTCAGAGTTTATCCAGCCGCCCGTCTGTCGAAGATCAGGAGCTGAGGGATACTCCATCGCCTGCGGAGCCGGCGTCGAAGTGGGCTCGGTCGTCGCTGTCGGCGGAACCGGAGTCGCGGTTGGCGGTTCGGGAGGAGTCGTAGGCTGGGCCGCAGGAACCACCGTCGGCGGACTTGTGGGCATGGGCGCGGGCGCGGCAGGCGTCGAGCTGTCGCCGTCCGATGAGCACGCGATGGCTAATGCCGCCAACGCCGCTATGAGGAATGCTGCCAGGATATAAATTCTGGACGATGTTCTCTTGTGCATGGGAAATCCTGTCTTTCGCCGTGATTGGAGGAGGGTCTGGTAAGCGATGCTGACTGAATAGTTTACGAGAAGGTTCGTTTTCGCGGTTCTTGCTGATTGGATGCGCCAGAGGGGAGGTTGGATTCACATTCCCGTACCGACTGGACGCGAGGAAGCGCTCTGAAAGTTTGCGCCACCGATTCTCTACAAGTAACATACTGTGCGTGGCTCACCGCCCTTATTCATAGCAGAGAGGTCATAACAATGAAAGTAGGATTCGTGGGTGTCGGTTTCATGGGTCGTCACATGGCTCGCAACGTTCTGAATGGGGGCCATGACATGACGGTATTCGACGCAAACAGAGATGCCGCCGACGAGCTCCTGTCCCTTGGAGCAACGTGGGCCAACAGCCCCCGCGAGGCATCAGAAGACGTGGACGTCATCTTCACATCCCTGCCCACTCCGCAAATCGTGGAAGAAGTGGCGTCCGGCGAGGGCGGCATCCTGAGCGGAGCGCGCAGGGGCGCGGCCTACTTCGACCTCAGCACCACCGACCCTTCCACCATACTACGCATTGCCGCCCGGGCTGAGGCGAGCGGTCTCAGAGTGCTTGACGCTCCCGTGTCAGGCGGCACAGGCGGAGCCGAGGCGGGCACGCTCTGCGTGATGGTTGGAGGCGACCGAGCCGCCTATGACGAGTTCAAGCCCGTCCTCGACCTGATTGGCAATCAGACGATGTACTGCGGGCCGCTCGGCTCCGGCGCCGTCTGCAAGATAGTGAACAACCTCATCGGCCTCAGCGTGGGTGTGCTGCTGTCCGAGGCGTTCACCATGGGGGTAAAGTGGGGCGTGGACGCTCAAACGCTTTATGAAGCCGTATCGCAGAGCTCCGGCAACACAACTAGTATGCACGGATTCCCAAACGGCATATTCAAGCGCAACTTCGAACCCGGCTTCCAACTCGACCTGGCCGCGAAGGATGTCGGACTCGCGACTCAGCTCGGGCGCGAACTCCGCGTCCCCATGGAGATGTCCAACGTCGCACAGCAGCGATACATAGCGGGACAGAATAAAGGATTCGGCAAGATGGCCGCCGGAGCGGTCGCAATCGTCCAGGAAGAGCGCGCTGGCGTGGAGATCAAGTCTTCGGAATAGTTTGACTTAGCTCGAACATCGGTGTCAAAATGATGATAGGCGCTCCCGCTCTTGCGGGAGTACCTAATTATACGCCCCATTCAAAGATCGCGGCATCACTGTGCATTGCTATTAGTGTATGAGAGGATAGACAGACGTTGCAAAGGATATATGATACAGTCGCGCTTATAATCGGAATATTTCTAGCAATTGTTTTAGCTATAATTTTATACTATATGTTCAGTATAATAAACGAAGTTTCGGAAACCGTCGGAAGCATTCAGCAAAGTACAGAGGCAGTTGTTGATAGTGTTAGAGAAGGAGCGCAAGCAACGGTAGAATTCGCTAGAAAGAGTGCGCAAGCGACTATTGATTTTGCCAAAAGCGTAATTGAAGAAATTAAAACTAAGATAGTAGAGGCTTGGGAATTCACGCGTGATCTCATAAGCTCGTTGGGCGAAAAGATAAGTGATATGTTTGGAGGTCTCAGCGCCATATGGAAAGCTCTATGGATGAGCTTAACAGGCGGTAACTAGTGACACTGTTTCGGCCTGGATGCCGTCCAATATGAATTAGGAAACAAAAATGCTATGGACAACACGCTCAATAAAATTGCAATTATAGGTGCCCTGATAGTATTACTAATCATGTGTATCTCTATATTGATGATGTTCAGAATCATATCTGAGGCATTGAACGCCATTGAAGATTTTCAGATGAATACACAGACTCAGATCGAGGATTTTCAGGCAGACACACAAGCCCAGATTGAAAATATCCAAGCGGATACGCAAAATCAGATTGAAAGTCTTCAAGCTAGTACCCAGGCCTCGATTGAAGGTCTTCAGGAAAATACTCAGACCACGGTTGAGGGCTTGCAGAAAGCTATGCAGACCGCGGTCGAGAGCGCTAAGTGAATCGCCAGGAGGCTATCCTCATTATTCCGCGAAGCGCGAATCAATTTAACTACAGCTTGCCTGCTCGAATACGGCCGAATCCCTACCAATCGGTATAAATAGGAGAGGAACACAAAACTGTGTATGAAACATATATCAAAGCCACAATGATAGGCGCCCTGATTGTTTTAGCTGTTTTATGCGTCTCCATGTTCATGGTGTTCAGGGCTATATCCGGTACCTTGAGTACAATCGAGGATCTTCAGTCAACCACGAAAGCCCAGGTTGAGAGTCTTCAGTCGAATACCCGGGCCCAGATTGAAAATGTTCAGGCGAGTACGCGAGAGGAGATAGAAAGCCTTCAATCAAGTACACAGGCCCAGATCGAAAGCGTGCAGGCAGATTCACACACTGAGATTGAAAGTCTTGAGGTGAGTACGCAGGCTACGATAGATAGCTTTGAAGAAAC
This sequence comes from Dehalococcoidia bacterium, assembly GCA_012270665.1. The sequence goes on along the minus strand of JAAXHY010000575.1, from coordinate 6,027 downwards.
TACTCGGACCACGGTCTCTAGCTTGCAAAAAACTATTGAGACCGTTGTAGAAGGCGTCAGGCAAAGCGCGCAGACGGCTATCGGCGCTCTGGAAGAGAGAATCGAAGAGCTCAAGACGCAGATTGCCGGGATTTGGGAATACCTGCTCAATCTCATCAAATCGTTGGTTCAAAATCCAGGTAATGTCGTTATTGAGGGCTTCAAAGGTCTGGTGGACAATATATTCGGCAGCGATGATGGATGATTTCCGAATAGCCCGAAAGGAAAGGATTTCACAGAAACTATGGACAGACCAGAAAGAGCGCTTGTCATAACTCCCCATCCCGACGATGCTGAAATCGGCTGCGGTGGAACCGTCGCAAGCTGGATAGCCGGAGGGACCGAAGTCTTCTACGTCCTCTGCACAAACGGCGACAAAGGATCTCAGGAACTAGATATGACATCCGAGCGTCTCGCAGAGATACGCGAGCGGGAGCAGGCCGAAGCCGCCGCCGTACTCGGCGTGAAAGAGGTCGTTTACCTCCGATATCCCGACGGCGCTCTGGAGGACAACGCGGAGTTCAGGGGACATCTCGTTCACGCGATTCGCAAGTTCAAGCCTGACGTGGCGCTCTGCCCCGACCCGCACAGACGCTCCTTCTATCTGCACCGCGACCACCGCGTCTGCGGCCAGGTTACCATGGACGCCGTCTTCCCCTACGCTCGCGACCGCCTGCACTACCCCGAACACGAACGGGTGGGCCTGGAAACCCACAAGGTGGGCGATGTCCTGTTCTGGGGAACCGAGCGGCCCGATACCTTCATCGAGATCACTGACACCATAGAAAAGAAGATAGAGGCTCTGAAGAAGCATGCATCGCAGATCGGATCGGAGGACGGCGATGTGGGCGATTTCGTTCGCGCCAGCGCGCGCCGAACCGGAGAGAGGGCGGATATGCCCTATGCAGAAGGATTCCTGCGGATAAATATAAGACGCTGATGTACGATCTTCACGCTCACATCCTGCCCGGCGTGGATGACGGCGCGGCGACCCCTAAAGACACCCTGGCCATGAGTCGCGTCGCCTCAGAAACCGGCACCAAAATCGTGCTTGCGACGCCACACCGCAAAGACGTAACCGAAAACTGGTCGGTGGCCTACCTCATCGCGCTAATCATGGTTATGAGGGCTCAGAACCGCGAGCATGGCGTTGAGTTGTCTCTCGCCCTGGGCATGGAGAACCATCTGGACACCGACCTGCCCGCTGAGATAGCGGCTGGCCGCGCCATTCCCATGAACAGCACGCGCTACATACTGATAGAGATGCCCTTCTTCGGCAGACCGGACTATATCGAAGACACGCTTTCGGAAGTTCAGTCCACAGGCCTGGTTCCCGTACTGGCCCATCCTGAACGTATCGAGGCGTTCCAGCATGACCCGGATATGCTCAGAAGATTTATAAAGAAAGGGATGCTGAGCCAGATTACGTCGAACAGCCTGATAGGTTTCTGGGGCGAAGAGGTGGCCGATTTCACGCGCTACCTGCTCAGGAACGGCATGGCGCACGTAATGGCCTCGGACGCACACCACGCGATGGGCGGAAGGTCGCCCAGGATGGATGTCGGCCTCGAGGCGGCGGCGGACATAATAGGACTCGACGGGGCGATGGCGATGCTGGTGGATACTCCAAAGGCCATATTGGAAGATAAGCCGGTTTGAGATAGAGACGCCGCGTGTAGCAAACCACCACCCGAAGACGTGGTATCGGGGGTAATTATTAGTTCGAGACCCGATAAGCTCGATACAGAGCGCAGGTAATACAGACATAGCATCCACAAGGAGGCATTTCCATGGTACAGGCGAACACACCGCAGCCACCATACTACGCAGCGATATTCTCATCCACGCACACCGGCGTCCAAGAAGGGTACACCGAGGACACCGAGACCATCCTGGAACTCGCCAAGGGGCATCCGGGGTTTTTGGGTGTCGAAGCGGCGGGAGACGAAGACCTGAGCATCGCTGTCTCATACTGGGACAGTGATGAGACTATACGCGCATTCAAGCAACTCGCCGAGCATCTCATCATCCAGAAGCGTGGCCGCGAAACATACTACAAGAGCTACAAAGTGCGCGTGGCCCGGGTAGAGCGCGACTACGGTTTCAACGTCTAGCCTGAGAACTGAAGAGCATCAGTCTGTCGGAAATAGCAATGCCCCGTTTGTCATGTCATGAACCTTGGCAGTTCTCAGCAGGAGGCAGGAAAAATGAGCAGACTCGCAGGACAGGTCGCGATCGTTACCGGAGGCGCGCAGGGCATCGGTGGCGCGACTTCACGGCGTCTGGCCGAAGAGGGGGCCGCCGTCCTGATCGCGGACGTTGACCTGGACACTGCCAACGCCACCGCCGCCGCGATAGCGGACACAGGAGGACGAGCCGTCCCCATGCTTGCGGACGTGAGCCGCGCCCAAGACATCGAGGCGATGGTCGCCAGGGCAGTGGATGAATTCGGTCGGCTCGACATACTGGTCAATAACGCTGTATCGGCAGAACTATGGGGTGGCAACAGTCCGATAACCGACATATCGGAGGTCAACTTCGATGCAGGGATGGGCATACTCGTAAAGGCGCACTTCCTCGCGGCCAAGCAGGCCGTTCCCCACATGGAAGCCACTGGCGGAGGAAGCATCGTCAATATCTCCTCCGTCCACGGGATGCTGGCCGCGCCCGGCGCCCTGATATACGAGACCGGCAAGCACGCGGTCATCGGCATAACTCGACAGATGGCGACCGAGCTTGGACCGCTCGGAATCAGGGTAAACGCCATCTGCCCCGGGCACATAGTTACGGAGCGCGCCCAGGAAGGCTGGAAGGATAACCCCGCCGGCCTGGAATTCTTCGTTGACCAGTACCCCGTTCAGCGCACGGGAAGACCCGTAGATATAGCCAATGCCATCGTTTTCCTGTGTTCGGATGAGGCTAGTTTCATCACGGGCCACGCGCTGGTCGTGGACGGCGGTCTCACGGCGCAGTTGCAGGAGAACCTCGGCGTAAAACAGGCGCGCTATATCCGCGCTAACCCGGATGTTCGTCTGCCCTACTGAGTACCAACTCTTCGACTTCATTCAGGTTCGTCATATACGTGAGTCCCTCGATCCGGGGAACATCTGGGTCTCTTGCGACCACGGCCCCCTGGAAGCCGGACTCGATTGCAACCTGCACGTATGGAGCCCAGTCGTCCAGAAACAGAGTGTTCTCCGCCGGTGTGTCCAACCGCTCTCTTGCCACGTCGAAGAGTTTCGGGTCGTCCTTGAGGATGCCGTAATTCGCCGACACTATGAACACGCGGAAGAGGCTCCTGAGACCCAGCCGACGATAGTTGAGATCCAGAGACGGCCACGCTTCGGATAGCACGCCCATCTCCAAGTCTGACTTGCGCAGCCTCTCGAGCGTGTCTGGTACCTCGGGATAAGGTTCTAGTGAAGGCTCACGCACCCGAACACGCGCCAGTTCATGGGCCAGTCCATCATCCGCAACTCCTAGCGAGTCCAGAACGATACGATAGAACACGGCGAATTGCTCAGTCTCCTCTTCCAGCGTCCAGATCGGCTGGGTGTGAAGCCTGTCCAGTTCCTCCATCCCGAGAAGGATCGCGGTATCCAGCCCATCGAAGCAGACCTCCGGATACCGGGCTAGTACGAGGGACTTGAACCTCGGACCCGGAAACCATTTTCTCCAGGGCTGGTCAGGTGGCGCGTCCGCAGGAGCCAGCGGCCGCGTCAACACCTCCCCTGAGTCGAAAAGGACCGCGCGTATCGGCTTCACTGAGACCTCCATATTCCTGAAATTGTGCCCTAACTGATTTACCGACGGCCTCGTTCTGGCTTATCATGCTCCAATGTACACCACTGAATGCGGGACACCCAATGAAAAAACGAGCTCCACGAAACAGGACTCTCACTTGCTCGGAAGATGAAATGAATATCTTGAGCAAGGACTTAGTGTCTGTCGAATCGCCCTCCACATACGAAGAGATAGAGAACAAAATAATCCATCAAGATATTTTCGATGCGGCGCCACATCTGCCAGTAGGCTTTGCGGATCTGCTGATTTTGGATCCTCCATACAATCTGCCGAAAGTGTACGACGGCATTCTCTTCAAAGAGAGACACGACTCCGACTACCGGGCATGGTTCGCGTCTGTGGTTGATGTGGTAAAGCCTCTCTTAAAGGCTAACGCGACGGTCTATGCTTGCTCTGACTGGAAGACTTCAACGCTGATAGCTCCTATACTCGAGGACAATTTTCACGTACGGAACCGGATTACGTGGGAGAGAGAAAAAGGCCGAGGGTCTTCAAGCAACTGGAAGAACAGCGCCGAAGACATCTGGTTTTGCACAGTCTCCCGCCAATATACGTTCAATGTTGACGCGGTTAAGCTGAAGCGCCGAGTAATCGCTCCATATCGCACAGGCGAGGGAAAGCCCAAAGACTGGCAAGAAGAGAGCGAAGGTAATTTTAGGATAACGCATCCATCCAATGTGTGGACGGATATATCCGTTCCCTTCTGGTCAATGCCGGAGAACACCGACCACCCCACCCAAAAGCCTGGAAAAACTCGTTGCCAAGCTGATGCTGGCGAGCTCCAATCCTTGCGATACGGTATTCGACCCGTTCCTGGGAAGCGGGACCTCCGCGGTCGTCGCGCGAAAGTTAGGCAGGCGGTTCGTTGGAGTAGAGATAAGTCGCGCCTACTGCTGCTGGGCGCTCAAGCGGCTACGAATGGCTGACAGAGTTCCGTCCATCCAAGGGTACGAGGATGGCGTCTTTTGGGAGCGCAATTCCCTTGTCAATCGGCGTAAGAAGAAGCCTACAACCCCGGTACGGACAGAGAAGTTCATATGAAGTCATCCTTCTTCTACGACCGTCATAATGAGAGCGTGGCAGGCTCTATCAAGGAGTATCTCAATTCGGCGCCTACATTTCTCTCTGAACAGACTGCTCCTAGTACCCGGGCAACAGGTGACGCTATCCAAGACCTTATAGCCGACGAGTTTGAATCGCTGATTGGAGAATGGTGCCCAGAATATTCGTCGGATTTCGCGCGGCGCGCTATGGCGGACGTGGCTTTCAGGGACAATGAAGATTTCTACTGCATCGTAGATGTGAAGACACATCGTGAAGGCACTCGATTTAACATGCCGAACCTTACGTCCGTGGACCGGTTGTCGAGGTTCTACGAGGATGACAGGAATATCTTCTCGCTCATCGTGGTCAGGTACGCGCTTGACGAAAATCGAGTAGTGGTTTCAGATGTGCTATTTCAGCCTATCGAACTTCTAAATCGGGAATGTCTCACGATAGGAGCGCTCGGCTGGGGGCAGATCCAAATTTCGGACTCCAATCGCATTGTCGTCAACCACGGATATTCCCGAAAAGAGTGGATGCTGACTCTCTGCGAGTCAATGTTCGAGTTTTATGCGAGAGAGATTCTCAAAATCGAGGAACGCATAGAACGATTCAGAAACGTGAAGACGTTCTGGGATCAGAAACAGGATGTATGGGCCTGACACGAAGGAGCGATACATAACATGTCCACCGTGAGTATTGACCACATAGCGATGCCCACCGCCAACGCCGAGAGGCTCATCGAGTTCTACAAACGGCTCGGATTCACCATCAACGACGAAGACGAATGGCGGGCCGGCGAGGCCAACGCCTTCTCCATACAGGTGGGAGATTCCAAGATCAACGTACACCCCGAAGGTTATACGGCCAGCCTGCGAGGGCCGACAGCGGTTCCAGGCTGCGCCGACATCTGCTTCGTCTGGGACGGGACGGCGGACGAGTGCGAAGAAATGCTCGATAAAGCGGGCGTCGAAGTAATCTCCGGCCCCGGTCCCCGGCGCGGCGCGCTGAAGCATAGGGACGCCGTCAGCCTCTATGCCCGAGACCCAGACGAGAACCTACTCGAATGGATGATTTACCTGTGAGACTCAGAGAAAATCAGCCAACCGACTGATTGAATCGGGCAGTAACAGCGCGCGC
>JAAXHY010000592.1 GCA_012270665.1 Dehalococcoidia bacterium | reverse complement strand
GATATCAACAGCGTTGCCGAGTCTGTGGAGTCCGCCAAGATAGAACTTCGCTCTGAAATCAAAGCGGTAGAGGAACGTCTTGTCGGAAGGATCAAGACCGTTGAAGGTCGGCTCGACATAACGGACTCCGACGTCAAGATTCTCATCGGCGAAGTCGGTTTGGTAAAGGGAGCGGTACTTGGAGTCTCTGCCGAGACCAACCCAAGAGAACCGGCTGCGACGAACTAAGCTGAGGCAACCACACAAGGTCAGGGTCGCCGACCAGCGTGTAAGCTATTCCCAGCCGCTGCTCCATGCCCAGCGAGTACGTACAGAACTTGCCGCCGCCGCGATCACCGGGGCCTACTCTGTCCAGCGGCGACATTCTTACCGAGTTGCGTGGTCAGCCCTCATAATCAATCTCTATTGTAAGCAGGGCCTGTCATCTGTCAGAAATCAACGGCTATCTCCCGCTCCACCCACAGGTCGCGCCGCATCCTTCTGTACTTGACACATATCCCGCGCCCTGGTCACATCTCCAGCGACGCCCTGACCTGCCCATGCGACGACCGATTGACACTAATTTGGCTCGGTGATACCTTTTCAGGCATTCGGGGATGCGGGCATCCCCGCCAACCGACGACTCCAACCCGTGATGTACAGTACGCAGTTTCACGCCTTTTCTCTTATGGAGGACACCATGAACTTCAAACTGCTCCCGATCCGACAAACCACCCTGCTGGTCTTGGTCGCCGCGCTGATGACGGCTTTGACCCTCGTCGCCTGCGCGACTGAAGAACGAGTGCCGGGAAAGGTTAACTTCTCTACGCCGGTCCCCAGAACTCCGGACCCAACTGCCGCTCCGGCTCCGACAGCCGCTCCTGCGCAGGCTCCGGCCCCGACTGCCGCCCCCGCGCCCGCGCCCACTACGGCGCCCGCCATGTCCACGGAACCCGCCGGAACGCTGACCGTCGCCATGGTGAAGATAGGCGCCCCGACCGGCCTGCCCGGCAAACAGACCGGCGGCGGACCCGAGCAGATGCCCGAAAGACTCAGCGTCATGGAGAAGCTCGTCGAGCGCGAGGTCGACCTCAGTTACACCCCGTGGCTCGCCCAGTCATACACACTTTCCGAGGACCTGACTGCCGTAACCGTGGACCTGAGGTCTGGCGTCCAGTTCCACGGCGGATGGGGCGAACTGACAGCGGATGACGTCAAGTGGAGCTACGGCGACGCCGGCCTCGAGAACCCCGAGTCCATTCACGGCTCGGTTGGTTTCATAAACAACCACCTCGAACCGCTGAACGTCATAGACTCCGACACGGTGGAATTCCCAATCGAGCAGTTCACCATCGAGTGGGACAGAATATACCTCGGCATCGCTAATATCACGAGCAAGAAGCACGTGGACGATGCTGGCTCGGACGTCGCGCTCCAGACCCCCATAGGCACCGGCGCGTTCCAGATGTCCAGCTGGACCGCCGACAACGAGTTCGTCGGCGAGGCGTTCGCCGACTACTACGGAGGCAAGCCCTCATTCGACACCCTGCGTGTGCTGGAGATGGGTGAGGCTTCGACCCGCGTCGCCGCCATCAAGACCGGCGAGGTCGCGATCATAGACTCGGTGCCCATCAGCTTCCTGCAAGACCTGAAAGATTCCGGCATCCAGCCTATCAACGACCATATCGGCGGATCTCAGCAGTTCGTCGGCGTGGGCGGCAACTTCTGGCAGCAAAAGTACCACGACAGGGACGAGGACGTTCCGCCCCGGCCCGGCTTCCTGCCCGACGACGACCATCCCTGGATAGGCGACCCCACCGATCCCGAACGCCACGAGAGGGCGCGCAAGGTGCGCGAAGCTCTCGCGATCTCCATTGATCGCGACCTGATCAACGAAGAGGTTCTGCTGGGCGTCGGACGTCCCGAGTACGTGCCATACTTCGTGAGCGTGCTTCCCGAACACCCGGACAGGTGGATAATCCCCTACGACCCCGACAGGGCAATCGAGTTGCTTGATGAGGCCGGATACGGTGACGGCTTCGAGATACCGATTTTCGTCGCGCCGGACATCGGCTCCCTCAACCAGGAAGTCTGGGAAGCCACTGCCACGATGTGGGCAAACATCGGACTCACTCCCAGGATAGACAGGACTGCGTATCAGGCATTCAGGCCCAAGTTGGTAGAGAGAAAGACTGAATATCTTTATGCTTGGCTGGGCGGAAACGAGACAGCGACTATGGACCTGCCCAGGTTCGCCGCGGCAGAAGGCTCTACCTGGAGCGAGGGCGACTGGAACTGGGGCATCGAGGCGATTGAGACATACCAGGCGATGGAGAAGGTCAACGCCGCCCCGCGTGACAGGGACGCTCGCATAGAGGCCAACATGGAGATGGGCGACTTCTTCTTCGATACCAAGGTGGGATTCGGAGTCGTGTTCTCTCCCGACCCGCTCTACTTCAACCCCGCCATAATCGACAGTTGGGGGCTGAAGCCCGGAAACCGTCGGAACTTCGAGTCAATCACCCTCAAGAAGTAGCGCGAACGAACTATCTATGACGACCTCGCGGGAATTCCCGCGAGGTCGTTGGCCGTCATACTGAGCCGGGGGTGTGTAACTTGGGCATGAGACAGTTTCTGGCTCGTCGCCTGTTCTATTCACTGTGGACGATACTGCTGTCCTCTGTGATAGTCTTCGCGCTGTCCCGAATGTCCGGAGACCCGCGTCTGCTCTACCTTACCGAGTACTCCCACCTCGAACCGGAGCGCTGGGAAGCATGGGGCAAGGCGATGGGCCTGGACAAGCCCCTGCCCGTTCAGTATCTCATCTGGCTGGGAAAGGCCGCGACCGGAGACTGGGGCCAGTCCATCGTCAACGGACGCCCCGCTTTCGAGGCTGTGATGGAGCGCGTGCCGGTCACCATGCAGATGACGGCGGGTGGGTTCATATTCGCCGCCATCTTCGGCATTCCACTGGGCATCATATCCGCGGTTTATAGAGGCTCGCTCTGGGACTACGTAGGCAGGACTTTCGCCATACTCGGGCAATCGCTGCCTGCCTTCTGGCTCGCCATCGTATTCATACTGATATTCTCGGTGCGGCTCGGATGGCTGCCCACATCCGGCAGAGGCGGCATCGAACACTTCATAATGCCGTCCGTCATACTCGGCTGGCTGGCCGCCGCCGGATTCCTGCGCCTCACCCGCTCCGCCATGCTCGACGTCATGGACTCCGAGTTCGTCAAGTTCGCCCGCGCCAAGGGCGTCGGGAAGATGACCATCGTTTGGAAACACGCGCTCCGCAACGCCATCATCGCGCCGCTCACCTTCGGCGGCCTGCTCATGGCCGGCTTCGCCACCGGCAGCGTGCTCACCGAGACGATATTCGCATGGCCCGGAATAGGCGTGCTCGCGCTCAATGCCGTCTTCAACAACGACTTCCCGATTCTCGTCGGCGCGGTGCTGGTGTTCGCGGTCATATACGTCCTGGCGGCATTCCTCATAGACGTGTTGTACGCAGTCGTAGATCCCCGCATCAGATACAGTTGATTCAAAATGACCGAACAGGACAACCAACTCGCGCAACTCGAACTCAAGCCGAAGACCGGACTCCGCCAGGCTTTCGAGCAATTCAGAAGGTGGCCGGTGATACCGGTCGCCATCCTCTTCATCTTGGCGTTCGCTGCGATTTCGGCCCCGTTCCTCGCTCCCTACCACCCAGTTAGAGGAGACCTGAGAGCGCGCGAGACGCCTCCCTTCTGGCAGGAGGGAGGATCCACAGATCATATCCTGGGCACCGATCACCAGGGCCGCGACATCCTCACCCGCATGATGCACGGCGCGCGCGTGTCTCTCACCTTCGCCGCGATGACCATGGCTATCGGCGTGGCGCTGGGAGCGCTGCTGGGCGCTGTGTCAGGCTACTTCGGCGGCCACCTGGACGAGATGATCATGCGCCTCGTGGACCTCACCAACGCGCTGCCCTTCCTGCTTGCTGCGCTCGTATTCGTGAGCGTGTTCGGCGCGAGTTTCCGCACGCTGCTGATAATCCTGTCCCTGTTCGCCTGGGGCGGCTACGCCAGGCAGGTGAGAGGCGAGGTCCTGCAACTGAAGGAGATGGACTACGTGGCGCTCGCCAAAGTAGCGGGCGCGTCTCCCATTCGCATCATTTGGAAGCACCTGTTGCCGGGCGTAACCAATACCCTGATAGTCGTGGCGACGCTGGGAACCGGCCAGATAATCTTGGCAGAGTCAACCCTCAGCTTCCTCGGAGTAGGCATACCCCCACCCAACCCCGCCTGGGGCAGCATGGTGGCCGACGGACGCAACTACATAGACACCTCATGGTGGATAGCGATCATACCTGGTGTCGGAATCGGCCTGACCGTCCTCGCCCTGAACTTCCTCGGCGACTGGCTCCGCGACTACTTCGATCCACGCCTCCGCCAGATATAGGCGGCTCAATCGCGCGAGTCGGAATCCTGCCCACACGGCGTATGCGAGAGTCGCTCACACGGCGGCAGGTTGACACCGCTAGGCTATCTGATACGATAAGCGCCATCGTGCATGGCATATCAATTCGTGAATATCTCATCTAAATTGGCAAGGCCGTGGACGGCTAGCGCAGCCGCGTCACTACTAGGGAGGAGATTATATGGTAGCGGAAAGCGTAAGGCTAACAGGCGAAGAGATAGAAGAACTGAAACAGATGGGCGAGGCTCATTTCTGGCCGCACTCCAGACCAATTGGCGATATGTCCGATGAGACCGGGATCAAGCTGATCTCGAAGGCCGAGGGCGTCTGGGTAGAGGACGGAGAGGGCAACCGCTGGGTGGATACCCTCGCCGGAATGTGGCTGAAGAACATCGGTCACGGGCGCAAGGAGATAGCGGAAGCCGTATATCAGCAGATGCAGGATGTGTCCTACTCGCCGGGAGGCACGGTGAGCCCGGCGACTGTGCGGCTGGCCGCGAAAGTGGCGAGCTTGGCGCCGGACCCCGATTCGCGGGTGTACTTCGTGAGCGGCGGTTCCGAAGCGGTGGAAACCGCCTTGAAGATGGCGAAGGCGTATCACAAGAACAACGGCGAACCGACCCGCTATAAGGTCATCAGCAGGCGCGGCTCGTATCACGGGGCTACCCACGCCTGCATGGCCTTGGGCGGCAGCGCGGCGTCAGGTCCGCAGGACTACGGACCTCTGGTGCCGGGCAACATACATATCGCCCAGCCGAACAAGTATCGAGGGCCGCACACCGATATGGAGTGCGCTGAGGAACTGGAGCGGACCATTCTTCACGAAGGCCCCCAAACCGTAGCGGCGTTCATAGGCGAGCCTGTCTCCGCCGCCGCCGGAATACACATCCCCGATCCGGGCTACTGGCCGCGAATACGCGAGATATGTGACAAGTACGGGGTCATCATGATCTGCGACGAGGTCATAACCGGCTTCGGACGCACCGGCAAGATGTTCGCCACCGAGCACTGGGACATACAGCCCGACATCTTCACCGTGGCCAAGGCGCTCACCAGCGGCTATCTGCCCATCGGCGCGGCAGTAGCCAGCAAGAATGTCGCCGACAACTTCATGGGCGAGGACAATATGCTCCGCCATCTGATCACGTTCGGCGGCAATCCGGCGTCCTGCGCCGCCGGGCTCGCTAATCTGGAGATCATGGAGAACGAGGACGTCGTCCAGAACTCCGCCGAGATGGGCGACTATCTGTACGAGCAGCTCCAAACCCTGTACGAGCATCCCATAGTCGGGGACGTGCGTGGTGGGCTGGGCCTGATCTGTGCGATAGAGGTAGTAAAGAACCGCGATACCAAGGAGCGATTCCCAGGGGAGGCCAATATCGGCCCCATTCTGGACAAGCTGATGTCCGATCACGGACTGCTGGGTCGCGCCGGCGACGTCATATCGCTCGCGCCCCCTCTCACCATTACCAAGGACGAGGTTGACTTCGTGGTTCGCCAGCTCGACAGCGTACTCGAACAGGCGGAGGCGCAATTGGATATCAATTAGCCGCAGCCGACCGCGCCGGCTCCGCCTAAGCGCGGACGAGTGTTTGCGCTCGGGCTTCGACAAAATAGAACAGGCGCGACCATATCTCGGTCGCGCCTGTTCTATTCAGGGTCTCTTGTCAGCGTCGCCTAGGCGTCGTAGTACAGGAAGAACTCGTAGGGATGCGGGCGCAGGCGCATTTCGTCAACTTCGTTGGTGCGCTTGTAGTCCAGCCAGGTCTCGATGAGGTCCGACGTGAACACGTCGCCCGTCAGCAGGAATTCGTGGTCGTCTTCCAGCGCGCTCAGCGTCTCTTCCAGGCTGCCCGGAACCTGCTGCACGTTGGCGGCCTCTTCGGGAGAGAGGTCGTAGAGGTCAACGTCGAGCGGATCGCCCGGATCTATCTGGTTGCGAATGCCGTCTATGCCCGCGAGCAGCATCGCGCTGAATGCGAAGTACGGGTTGGCCGTCGGGTCTGGGCAGCGGAACTCGATGCGTTTGGCGGGAGGCGTATCGAAGTAAACGGGTATGCGGCAGCAGGCGCTGCGGTTGCGTGCCGAGTAGGCCAGGTTCACCGGGGCCTCGAAGCCAGGAACCAGCCGGCGATACGAGTTGGTGGTCGGGGCCGCGAACGCCAGAAGCGCGGGAGCGTGCTTGAGCAGGCCGCCGATGTAATACTTCATCGTGTCGCTCATGTGCGCGTAGCCGTCGCCCCAGAATATGTTCGTGCCATCCTTCCAGATGCTCTGGTGGGTGTGCATACCCGTGCCATTGTCGCCGAATAGCGGCTTGGGCATGAAGGTCGCCGTCTTGCCGTGCCGGGCGGCCACGTTCTTCACCAGGTACTTATAGATCATGATGTTGTCGGCGGTCTTGGTCAGGGTGTCATAGACGATGTCAATCTCGCCCTGTCCGGCGGTCGCCACTTCGTGGTGCTGCTTCTCTATCACCATGCCGAACTTCTGCATCTCGAGGACCATCTCGGAGCGGATGTCGCTCAGCGTGTCCACAGGCGGAACGGGGAAGTAGCCGCCCTTGTGCCGGGGCCTGTGTCCCCTGCTGAGCGTCTCGCCGTCCAGGTAGTAGGCGCTGCCGGAGTTCCAGACTCCCTCGTCCGAGTCCACGTTGTATTATGCCGAGTGAGCGTCCTGGTCGTAACTGGCAGTGTCGAAGATGAAGAATTCGGCCTCAGGGCCCCAGTAGCTGGTGTCACCGATGCCACTGGAGGTCAGATACGCTTCCGCCTTCCGCGCGACGTACCTGGGGTCGCGGCTGTAGTCCGATCCCGCCAGCGGGTCGCGTATGTCGCAGATCATGCTGAGGGTCTTGATATTGTAAACGGGGTCTATGACCGCCGTGTTCGGGTCGGGAACGAGCAGCATATCGCTCTCGTCAAT
>JAAXHY010000187.1 GCA_012270665.1 Dehalococcoidia bacterium | reverse complement strand
GATTGACCCCGACGCCGTATTGGACTACATTACATCCTAAGAACGATTGAGAATCAGGAAATTCAAAGGGGGACATGATGAGTGGTTCGGTGGTTTCGATTCAACTCTGTGTTGGGCATAGGGACCCGATGAAGTCTGTCGAGTCGGCGCGGATGATAGAGAACTACGGCATAGAGGGAGACAGGCACGCGGTATCCGAGGGCGTCAGAACGAAGCGACAGGTCCTGTTGACGGATGAAGAGACTCTAGCCAAGTTCGGCCTCTCACGCAGTGACATTCGTGAGAACATCACCACGACCGGCATCGAGATTCACTCGTTGAAGGAAGGCGACCGCGTGTCGCTCGGCGGGGACGCAGTGGTCGAGATAACCGGACACTGCGCCCCCTGCGCCCGCATGGACGAGATACGCGACGGTCTCAGAGTCGCCCTCGAAGGTAGCCGAGGAATGCTCGCCACCGTCATCAGCGGCGGAAAAGTGAGCGTCGGCGACGAAGTGAGAGCATTGCAGCCGGCAGTGATCTAGGACTAGCTTCCCAAAGAGCTGCGCTACTCGGCGAACCTGTATATCTCCCCGTCGAGATCAAGTATGTACAGTTCGCCCTCAGCGTCCTCCGCGAAGGACGATATCCGGAGTTTCGTGTCGGCGAGTTGGATTGACTCGGTCACTCGTGAGCCGTCGTATCTGAGCGCCCATATCTTGCCGCTGCAATAGTCTCCAAAGACGTATGCGCCGTACAGACTGGGCAGCCGGGTCCCTCGATACACGTACCCACCGGTTATCGAACAGCCGTCGTCCCGCCCGTACACTGCGATGGGCAGTTCGAGTCCGTGCGTGTCGCAAAAGCGCGAATAGCACTCGTCGCCCTCCATTATGTTCCACCCATAATTAAGGCCAGCCCGTATGAGATCAACTTCCTCCAGTGCATTCTGTCCGACGTCCGCCGCCCACAGGTCGCCCGTCTCGCTGTCGAAGGTGAACCGCCAGGGGTTGCGAAGTCCGTAGGCCCATATCTCGGACCGCGCTCCCTCCACTCCAATGAATGGGTTGTCGGTCGGAACTGCGTAGCTTCCCGTCGACTCCATAACCGATACGTCCAGTCGCAGGATCGTACCCAGCAGCGTTCCCGTGTTCTGACCGTGGCCCTTAGGGTCACCCGCGCTGCCTCCGTCACCCAGTCCCACGTACAGGAATCCGGCCGGCCCGAAGAGAATCTGACCGCCGTTATGGTTGGAATAGGGCTGTTCCACTTCCAGTATGACTTTCTCGCTATTGGAGTCCGCGGCTGAGTCCTCTGTTGACACACTGAACCTGGATATTACGGAGCGTCTGGGTCCGCTCGCGGAGTAATAGACGTAGAAGAACCCATTGGACACGAAGTCTGGATCGAAGGCGAGTCCGAGCAGGCCTTCTTCCATACCCCTGTCACTCACCCTGTCTCGGATGTCCAGGAACGTAGCCACATCCCCGTCACTGTCCAGCAGTACGATCCTCCCTGCCTGCTCGACGACAAATCCGCGATCCGCGCCGTCGTTCGGGAACACCAGCGCCACGGGCCTGTCGAAAGAAAGCCCTGGATACGCTTGTTCTACATCTAATTCTCGCAGCGCTTCCACCTGCCCAAGCCCTCGCCACTTTGGTATGGGTGTTATGGTCGGAGCGGCTGAGAAAGTGGGTACGGGCGTGATCGTGGGTGCGAGACCAAATTTGGGAAGGGGTGTGACAGTCGGCGGAAGTTCGTACTTGGAAAGTGGTGTAACCGTTGGAAGGAAACCGCGCGGAGAAGGCGCTTCACTCCTGCCAGGAGTCGGGAACGATTCCAATACCGCGTCGGCGTCAATACAACCCATGCCGACCAATGCTGTAAATATTCCTGCCAATACGATTCTCATGTGGACATTGTACCCCGTTGAAAATGTTAAAGCGCCGGATCCGATGTGTCGGGGTCCGGCGCTCTTCAATATGGGAAGTAGGAACGCGGCGCTTGCGGAATTTCGTCCGCATTGCGGGGAGAG
>JAAXHY010000457.1 GCA_012270665.1 Dehalococcoidia bacterium | reverse complement strand
TTCACGGCCATCGGCACAGCCCCGTCATGGTATGCCTCTATTCCGAAAGAGTAACCCATTAGCCAGAAGACCGCTACCTCCGTTAGCCAGATGGGTATCGAAAGACCAAACAGCGTGGCAAGAGTCCGTGGATTGCGCAGGGGCGCGATTCCATCGAGAGCCCTCGTCAGCAGACCGTCCAGGATGTACTCCACCCTACCTGGAAACCTTCTAAACAGCCGAAGAGCGAAGGCGCGAGTCCGGTCGGGGTACGCGGACAGCAGAACGAGTACGCAGAACGCTCCGATGAAGGGCAATGTGAGTCCAAGCGTCAACAGGCTTGGAGGCAATCCACGCTGTTCCCCAAAATCTTCCACCAGACCCGCGACCGGCACGAAAGGCGTTATCAGCGCGATGAAGAACAGAAGCGCTAGCGCGTCGAATATCCTTTCGACGAACACCGTTACCAGCGCGGACGCCGTGTTCACGCCCTCGCGTTCGCTCAGGTAGTAGCTCCTCACCAACTCTCCCAGGCGCATGGGCAGCAGGTTGTTAGCCATGTATCCCACGACCACCACAGGAAACAGCCGGTGGGTACTGACCGGCTTGAGGTGCCTGAGCATTACGCTCCAGCGCATCGAACGGAAGTACACCGAGATGAAGTACATGGCGACCGACGGGGCGATATACCAGTAGTTCGCGCCGGCGAGCGCGTCCAGCATACGCCGGATGTCCACTGTGAACAGAAAATAAGCCAGCAGAATTATGCTGACTCCGATTCCGATCCAGTATTTCCTATTTCCTTGAAGCACGGGCTCTCTCTAAGTCTCTACACCTCCTCAGTGCGCTCCCCTGTAGTCCTGGGGCACGTTGGCGTTGAAATAGACGTAGGAATCTTCGCTTCCGAGGATGTCGTACACACCATCCCTGTTAAGCCAGTAGTTCATAGCGCCGCGCCACGCGGACCTGTCCAGAAGCCCGCTTACCAGCTTGCCGGGTGTAAGACCCCTGTAGGTGTGCTCGGGGAACCACCAGCGATGCCGGATGCGTTCGCCATCGAGATAGATTTCGCTGAGTCCGGTGTCCGCCCAGGACTGGTTCGTCGAATGCACCACTAGAACCCTGTCTCCAGAGGACCGTTTGAAGGAGTTCTCATTGTGTACGGGATATTGCACGTTCTTGGCGTCTCTGAAGTACCAGGCCCAGGGCCAACTGAAGCCCGAGGTAGAGTCTATCTCTACGGAGAGCTCGGTACCCGCTCCGGTTGCGTCGAAGGTATCCAAGAGGCGCGTTACGTCCGGCGATGTCTGGGTATAGACGATCATCTCGACCGGAATGTCGCCGTTCTGATACGCGGCGATGACCCCGGACCGCGCGCTAAGCGCGAGCAGCAGGATCGTGAGTCCCAGCGCGGAGATGCTCAGGAACTGCGTGCGTCCGACCCTCCGGTACATATATACGCCCACTCCGACCATTCCCAGCAGAGCGAGCGCCGCTGCCACCTGGATGAGAACATCCCTGGACATAGATCCGGTGGGCGAGTAGATCGCAAGACTCCACAGCAGGACCGCGAAGACGGGGACGCCGAATATCAGGAGATACCCTCCCTCCCTCATCATTGCGCGCCACTCCACTCTCTGCGCGACTTCAGCGAGGAACTTGCCGGTCATCACGATGAAGGGCAGCGCGATATTCACCAGAAGCCAGGGCATCTTCTCGCTCGCGATCGTGTACAGCGCGAAAGTCATGAGCGCCCAGAACGCCAGGAACACGCCAAACGTCTCCCGCTTTCGCAGGTAGTAGATCGCCGCCGCGATCCCCAGTAGGAAGGGCAGGAACTCATATACCGAGGTGATTAAGAAGTAGTAGTACCAGGGTTGACTTCCGCGCCCCTCGCCCTGCTGCACTATCCAGTAGCCCAGAGCCTGCCATATGCCGCTCTTGACGCCCGCGAAATTGGTCAGGAACGTAGTGTACAGCAGTATCCAGATGATGTAGAAGATGTTAGCGCATCCTAACCAGAGCCACAGGTTCCATCGGTGTCCGAAATACGCCGACAGGGCTATCATGCCGACCACGATTACGAAAGCCAGGACATTACCGCCGCCCACTGGGTCGCCTATGCGTTGACTGCCCTCGCCCGCGGCGAGGGTGAGGTTCATCCAGCTCAGGAGCGGGGTATCCTGGAACAGGGCGGCGAAGGCGGACCACATCGGCAGTGTCACCAGTATGAGGAATACCATGAACGACGCCGGACCTCCGCGTCTCGATTCGTCCAGTACATCCTGGAACGATTTCCACACACTGTCAGCGATGCGGCTTAAGGCAACCGGCGGAGAGACTCCCTGCGCCTCTAGTCTTGCCCATGCGCGGGACAGTTTGGGCTGTATTGCCATCAGGAAGCACCAGAGCCCCATCATTCCGACGACAAGATATGCGGACTCTTTCGTGGCGAACATGAACGCGAGCAAAGCGGCGGATATGTACAGGTAGCGATTTCGGCCCTCGTCGAAGTACCTCCACATGCAGATGACAAGACCGAAAGTCCACACCGCCATGAGTATGTCGTTTCGCGCGAATCGGCTGTAGTACAGCATAGCCGGCGAGACTGTGAGCATCGCGGCGACGAACAGCGCTCCGAGGCGGCCGAGCCTACTCCTGAACAGCAGGGGCATCAGTATGAGTACGGTACCCATGAAGGCATAGAGTACCCTCGCGGTAATGTCGCTGTCTCCCAGTACGAAGAACAGGGCCGCGTTCGCTTCGAACTGGAACGGCCCGTGCATCATGGGATTGTGGGCGTAGCCGTCGCCGGTGGCGAGTTTCCAAGAATACAGGGCGTGAAGGCTCTCGTCGTGGTGCATCGCCCGCGCGCCTAGGTCCCACAGCCGCATTGTCAGCCCGACGACCACCAGCGCGACATAGCCCGCAGCCTCCCACCAGCGAATGCCGGCGCGCATCTCGTTCAATGCAGAACTCAACCGCTTAGTCAGCGGAATGGAAGGGGCGGAGGTCGTGGTTTCTGGGGCTGTCTGCTCGGAGGCCATTTGGTAAAGGAAGGCTGAGCCTTCATCCGTATTCGGGACGGTTAGGAGCTATGGGTTCTGGCGGTAGGATCGCTCGCGCTCACCATTTCGTTGGAGTCAAGTATTAGACATATGTGATGACCGAATCAACCCTTTATACGAAAGAGGGGGCCGCTTCGATTCTTGGAATACCGTGTCGGTCTAGCGACGCAGGCCGTATAGAGCTACGTCGTACTGCTGAAAAAGCGTGTCCATGTGCTCGGGGAACTTGTCCAGTCCGGGGCCGCCATACTTGTTCCGCTCCCTCGGCCCGACGTAAACGTATTCTACTTCATACTTGTCCAGCAGCTCGCGCGCCTCCTGAAAGTCTGTCGTCTGGTAGATGGTTGCTACGTCCTGATCCCGCCTCGCAAACTCCGGCGACGGCCCGCGCCACTGCAATTCGTGCCCCGGCCAGTTGTAGATCGTCGGGTGTCCGGTGCTGCGCGAGATGAGCCCGGCGTTGAACCACTCCCCGACGCCCTCCAGTATCGCGGCGTCTTCGGGCAGGTTGTTCTTGATGTACTGGATTGCCCCATGCTCGGCAGGATCGGACTCTCTCACAAACTCTAGGCCGTCCAGCGTGGTAGCCTGGGTGGAGTCCTGAGACTTGCTCACGAACGCCGCCGCGGTGTAGTACAGACTCGCTGACACGAGCGCGACGGCCGCTATCGCCCACAGCGTGGAGAGCGTCCTTCCCCACCCTTTCAGACTGGGGCGCGAGGACATCCAGAAGTACAGCGCGAATCCTCCCGCCGAGGCAAGCAGGATCCATGCCTGGTAGTACAGCTTGAACACCGTGTTCATGCGCTGGCTGGGAGTGTCGAACGAGTCGTCCACGAACATAAGCTCAGGCCCCATTATGAGCAGCAGGCCGAATGTCGCCAGGATCAGCGCGAA
This sequence comes from Dehalococcoidia bacterium, assembly GCA_012270665.1. The sequence goes on along the minus strand of JAAXHY010000457.1, from coordinate 4,795 downwards.
CGCCTTTCCTGATGGGCCGCGGGACTTCACCTCATGTAACAAAGACCACGTACTCATTCCGATGAGCGCAACGAGTGGCAGTATGTGAACAAGCCTGCTTTCCGGGCTTCCGACTGGGTCAGCCGACTGCAATCTCAATAGTATCCACACGGCAAACGGTCCGATAGCGACCATCAAAGAGACAGCAGTCATACCGCGCCATTCGGGACCGACGACCGTCTGCCAGAAGCTGGCGACGACGAACGGAGCCACCAGAACCAACGGAACGCCCCAGACTATGAACGTATGCACGTAGCGGGTCGGAGTAACAACCGCGCCTATTCCACTTACCGAAGCCGAGAATCCGAGATAGTACGGGAGGTACAGCAGGATAGCGAGCGCGACTACCATTAGCGCGAGCGCCGCCGCGTCAATTATCCTAACGCCGAGTGTCGAGTTCTCACTCGCGTCTTCAGACTGCTGTGTGAATTCGTGGTAGGCTTTCAAAACCGCTATGACAACTAGTAGCGCGGCGTAGGTGGGCAGGTCCCACATATTCGTGAAGGCTAACCCGCCCAGCGACAGCGCCATGACGAACAGCCCGGCATATGCCAAGTAGTCGGACCTGAGCATATTCGGCAGGTCGGACTTGAAGAAGTTCAGCGCCAGACCCGTGAACAGAATGACGAAGGGAATCACCGACACGTGAGGATGCAGGTCGCCCAGTATGAAGCTGAAGAAAGGGAATTCCTGGATCGTGTAATCAATTCCATGTCCGTCCACGAACGTGTTGATGACCCGCGTGGCCCTGAACCACCACCAGAATTCATCCGGGTACCAGTTACTGGACGGCGTCTCCGACGGCCCGTCCACTTTGTCCACCGCAACCCAGTCGTACAGCCCCTGGGAGCCTATGGCGTTCGCTCGCATGAACTCCAGCGCTCCCTCCAGGTTGGAAACGACTCCCAGGATCAGACCGCCCGCCACTCCGCAAACGACACTCAGCCTGAGTCCCGCGCCCTGTGACCTCACCAGGCTGGAAACCACCGAGAAGATGCCCATCGAGGCCATTGCGGGAATGAGCGCGAGCGAGAGGTTGTAAGAGACGTTCGACGCCACTCCCGAGATCTCGCTCAGAGCGCCCATCATCCAGTAGCCAAAGTAGTAGTAGCTGACTGACTCCCCGCGCAGCCACGGGTCTTCCGGATGTCCGAACGTAGATCGTATGGATGCGTTCAGGAACGCGAAGTCCATCGGCTGCTCGGTGTGATTTATAGCGGGGTCGGCTGCCCTGAACAGCGTCCACAGCGCGAAGAAGGCCAGAAAGACCAGTTCGGCAGCCACAATCAGCCGCCATTCACGCCTCACGAACGCGATGACCTCATCCCTGCGAACGTAGAACAGCGCGACCGCCGCCGCCGCCAGGATTATCACAATGACAAGAAGCGTCACACGGACGCTCGGAACTACCCGCAGGACGCTGAGAATCCAGGCCGCGTAACCGACGAACAGGATTCCCAGGGGCTTGCTTAGTCCCCAGCCCCGGTCGGCGAGTTTCGGCAACAATAAATAGGCCGGCGCGAAAGCCGCCAGCCCGATTATCTCGACAATTATCAGCCAAAGCAGAATATCAGACATACCGCCGCATTATAGCGCGGAACGCGCGCGCAGATACATAAGAATCCCCTCTCCCTGCCAATCACGCCTAAAATGCGCTAAGCTCTTGTACATTTGTGCTGATTTGGTTAGAATAACCCCACGACTCCTTACTATCGAACTACCGGACGGACGTCCAGCAATCAAAATCACAGTTGAACGCTATAAATAATAATATATGACAAGGCATGACAAGCGCGGACACGAAAATTTTTCGGAAATTTAGCTATGTTCCTGGTGAAATATAGGTGAAATTCTGGTTCAGCGGTCACCTATGGAGCACCAGTTAAACCACCTGTTCCCACCTGTCAAATGATCTGTATGATATAAACCAAAACATATGAGACTGCTCAAATTCAGTCCCGAGGACTTTCCTGTATGCTCAGATTCTTCAGAAGAGGCGAACGCGAAGACCGCGAACGAATTCAGGCCGCCGTCCAAAGAACCCGCCGCCGATGGTTCAACCGACTCACCGACGTCTTCCAGCGAAGCGAAATAGACGACGATATGTGGGATGAACTTGAGGAGTCTCTTATATCATCGGACGTTGGCGTGGGAACCACCATGAAGCTCCTCGATACGCTGCGGGACAAGATACGCGACTACGGCATAACCAGGCCCGATGAAGCGTTCGACGTTTTGAAGGATGAGATGGTGGCGATGCTCAGCATTGAAGGCGCGAACGGCGTCATGGAGGTCGAAGACTCGCCACTGATCATTCTCATGGTCGGTGTGAATGGCGTTGGAAAGACGACCGCCATAGCTCGCCTGACCAGGCTCTACAAGAACGAGGGCAAGAGCGTCCTTCTCGGCGCGGGCGACACCTTCAGGGCCGCCGCCATTGAGCAACTCAGCGAATGGGGAGACCGTCTCGACGTGGACGTCATAGCCCACAGGCACGGAGCCGACTCCGCCGCGGTCGCGTTCGACAGTATACAGGCCGCGGTGTCCCGCGGTATTGACGTCGTGATAATAGACACCGCTGGCAGACTGCACACCCGTGCCAACCTGATGGCCGAACTTCGAAAGATGAGGACCGTCATAGACAGACAGGGATTTGAATCTTCACACCGGGTCATACTCGCCCTGGACGCCACCACAGGCCAGAATGGGCTGATGCAGGCCCGCGCCTTCGTGGACGATATGCGCTGCTCCGGTGTGTTTCTTACCAAGCTCGACGGATCCGCGAAGGGCGGCGTGGTCCTGGGCATTACGGACGAGCTTCATCTCCCGGTCCTGTTCATCGGCGCTGGGGAGAGTCCAGAAGACATGGCTATCTTCGACCCGCGCGACTTCGTCGAAAGCCTCTTCGCGTCTGATTAGCCGGGCTGAAAACCTGGACCGGAGGGTGTAAGATACATCCCGCACTGGAGCAGAACCCAAGGCTGAAATCCATTACAAATGGGGAGAACCGCCATGACAACGACCGCCGAACTCACCTCGACTCGCCACACACGCGAACTCGCCGGGATCCAGACATCCCTGGTGACCGGCGGACAGGGCGAACCTCTACTCATTCTTCACGATGAGACCGGACACCCCGGCTGGATGCGCTGGCACGAGAACCTGTCGCAGGACTTCACCCTGAACATCCCCATGATGCCCGGCTATGGCGGCTCCGCTCGGCTCGACTGGGCCATGAACATGCGTGACATGACCGGATGGTATCTCGAGGCCCTGGACGATATGGACTTGGGACAGGTCAGCGTCGTCGGATTCTCTCTCGGAGGCTGGCTCGCCGCCGAACTTGCCGCCATGAATCCTGAACGCTTCAAGAAACTCGTCCTCGTGTCAGCGGCCGGTGTCAGGCCGCCCGTCGGCGAGATACTCGATATATTCCTGATAACCGTCCCCGTCTTCCTGGAAGCGTCCGTAGCCGATAGGAGTAGCGTAGCCGAGTTCCCAACAATATGCCCTGACGAGCCGACTCCCGACCAGGTGATGGACTGGGAGGACGCGCGCGAGGTTGCTTGTCTGCTCGGCTGGCGCCCGTACATGCACAATCCCACCTTGCCGCATCTTCTTCACCGCCTCAAACGGCTGCCGACCCTGATAGTCTGGGGACGCGAAGACGCCGTTATCCCCCTCAGCGCCGGACAGTTGTACAACGAGTCCATACCCGGATCGCGTCTCGCCGTCCTTGACAACTGCGGCCATCGTCCCGAAATCGAGCGACCCGACGAGTTCACCCACACCCTCTCCAACTTCCTGAAAGAGGACTGATATGAAAGGATTCTACCCGGACACGATGAAATTGGCCTTAAGTCGAAATTTGCTCAGTGCAGAAGACAGAATACTGATCGTATGCGGGGGGCCGTATGATAGGGATGTCTTACTGAGCGCAGGCTTCGATGATGTCGTTGTGACCAACCTTGATAGCACGTCAGTTCTGGGGGGGGGTAAATAGCCCTAGCGACTACAATCCCTATTCATGGGAACGTCAGGATGCGGAAAATCTGTCTTACGATGATGATTCTTTCGACTACACTATCGTACACGCGGGACTTCATCACTGCGCTTCTCCACACAGGGGTGTATGCGAAATGTTGCGCGTCGCGCGGAAAGGGATAGCTGTATTCGAGGCGAGAGACAGCCTACTCATGCGGCTGGCCGTCCATATCGGGCTGTCGGACGAATACGAACTTGCCCCCGTAGCTGAGAGAGGAGCGGGAGGAGTCAGGAATTCCTCTATACCAAACGCGATATACAGATGGACAGAAAAGGAGTTCAAGAAGACGGTCAACTCCTATATTCCACAGTATCAGCACGATTTTACGTTCTTCTACGGGTACCGGGCGCCCGGCAGAAGGTTGGATATGTCGTCGTTTGCGCTAAAATCATTAGCGTCCAACGCAATTCCTATTGCTATTCCTTTACTGGAAAAGATGGCGCCAAGGTAGGGAAACTCTTTCGCTATGTTCGCCTCGAAGCGTGGGTGCCTGCAACCCTGGCTAAGGAGTAACGAAGGCGTCATTGAGCCGGACATTGAACACCTCTCAACGAAATACAAGACTGGGAAATGGGATAGCTCCGCAAGATGCCCTGTGCATGACGGGCCGGCCTAGGCTACAATCACAGAGGGCCGAAGTGGCGGAATGGTAGACGCGACGGTCTCAAAAACCGTTGGGAGCGATCCCGTGTCGGTTCGACTCCGACCTTC
>JAAXHY010000454.1 GCA_012270665.1 Dehalococcoidia bacterium | reverse complement strand
GAATAGGCAAATCCACCCTGCTGCTCGGTGTGGCTTCGGACGCGGCGCGGGAAGGTGAAGCCCTATACGTAACCGGCGAGGAGTCCCCGGAACAAGTAAAGCTTCGGGCCGACCGGCTGGGAGTGGATGCGGACGGCCTTTACATCCTTCCTACTACAAGTCTGAGTGAGATTCTAGCTCAGGTCGAGAGAATCAAACCGGCATTGGTGATAGTTGACTCGATCCAGACCGTGTTTCACGAGGAACTGCCCTCAGAGGCCGGAAGCGCGTCCCAAATACGGGAATGCGCGAGACAACTGACTCAGTGGGCGAAACTATCTGGCGCCTCCGTTATATTGGCGGGGCACGTCACTAAGAGCGGCGACATCGCAGGTCCGAGAGTGCTGGAGCATGTCGTTGATGTCGTGCTTCACCTCGAGGGCGATCCAGTAAGTTCCTTCAGGTTATTGAGGTCGATCAAGAACAGGTTTGGCTCTACCAATGAGGTTGGCGTATTTGAGATGACTGAACGGGGTATGCGGGATGTGCCCGACCCCTCGGCGCATATGCTCGCACAGCACGTGAGTGGCTCGGTCGGTTCAGTGATCGTACCGTCAGTTGAAGGGAGTCGAGCTGTATTGGTAGAAGTGCAGGCTCTCACGAACCCTTCACTCTTGCCGACTCCTCGTAGAGTAGCGTCGGGTGTAGACTACAACAGAATGCTGCTCATTTGCGCCGTGTTGACTCGAAGAGCAGGCATCTCTCTCGCGTCTCAGGATGTGATCGTAAATGCGACGGGAGGAATGAGAGTCTCCGATCCGGCGGCGGATCTGGGCATCGCTCTCGCTATCGTATCGAGCGTACGCAATGCGCCTCTGGGACGTCGGCTTGCGGCTGTCGGAGAAATGGGACTGAGCGGGGAAGTGAGGACGGTTTCTCAGTTGCAGAGAAGGGTACAGGAAGCGGTAAGGCTGGGTATCGAGACCTGCATCGTGCCGAGAACGCGAGGCGTGGACTTTGGTTCAATTCTGGATGACAACACTAAAGTGGCTCCTGTTGCCGCGCTGAGAGAAGCGATTCGCCTGGGAATTCGAAACCCCGATCGTCACAGCGTTCCAGTGTGAGGATGCAGAGGAGGTGCAGAGGTGAAAGCCGCATATTTTCAGTGCATAGGCGGCGCGAGCGGCGATATGCTACTTGGCGCGCTCCTGGATGCCGGACTCGATTTGGACATAGTTGTGGATGCTCTGTCCCAAATGGGAGTAACGGGAGTTAATCTTGCGCCAGAGGATGCGCAGAGAGGCGGCCTCACTGGGACGTTCCTGCGCGTGGAACTGGATGCCGACGCGGAGCGCGCGCGGAACTTCGACGACTTCATCGCGACACTGGAATCGTCCACCCTATCAGCGCGGGTAAAGGATCATTCTCGCGCTATTTTCACTCGCATGGCCGAGGCTGAGGCGACGGTCCACCGCGCGAGCGCTCGAGATGTTCACTTGCACGAACTGGGAACGCTGGACACACTTGTAGATGTTGTTGGCGCTGTAGTAGGACTGGAGGCTCTGGACGTAGGTAAAGTCTTCTCATCCCCATTCCCGATGGGGGCGGGGGTGTTCAGGAGCGCGCACGGAGTATTGCCAGTGCCGTCGCCAGCCACATCCGCGCTGTTTACAATGTCTGACGCTCCCCTTGTGCCGGCCCCGGGCAATCCAGCATGGACGGGCGAGATGGTCACTCCGACCGGCGCAGGAATAATAACCACGCTCGCCGAGTTCCGTCAGCCTAAGTTGCATGTCCAGAAGGTAGGGTACGGTTTGGGCGCGAGAAATCCGGATGAGTACCCCAATGCGTTGGGTTTATGGCTCGGTGAATTGGACGAAGAGACTTCCACAGACGGGCTGAGCCTCATCGAGACTAATCTGGACGATTGTACGGGCGAAGTTATGGGGTACGTGCAGGAGCGACTCTTTGATCTTGGCGCGCGAGATGTGTGGTTCACTCCGATCCAGATGAAGAAGAACCGCCCCGCCACCATGCTGAGTGTCATTGTTTCTGATGAGAATGAGCGCGAGGCAGTGGAGACGATACTGCGCGAGACGACAACACTTGGGGTACGGGTCCGTCCCATCAAGCGATATGAGGCAGGCCGTGAGATAAGGTCGCTTGAAACCTCCCTTGGGACTGCCTTGGTTAAGGTGAAGATAATCGGCGGTGAGGCTGTTTCCGTCGGCCCGGAGTACGAGGACTGTCGCCGTCTGGCGCTTGAGACAGGGATGACTCTGCAACAGATAAACAAAACGGTGCAGCGTGAAGCGGAACAACTCATACTGAAGCCTCAGAATCCCCGTTGACCTTCATGGAATGCCTACCCTAGAATTGACTTGAAGACGTTAGTTCATCTTCCCTTCCTCTCCCCTGTTCCGTGTTCTCGATGCCGATACAGGGGTATCGGAAACCCGGGCCCTAGTGGCGCAATTGGCAGCGCACCCGACTTGTAATCGGGAGGTTGGTGGGTTCGAATCCCCCCTGGGGCTCTCCAGGACTTCGTGAATATGATAGGTATTTTGCGTGGCGCCACAGGGTAAGGGGCGTTGTCTCTGCGGGCCAATTCAGTCTTGGACTGGGCAACATCGCTATGCTAGACTATTTCAGATAATGTGGACGGGTGGGTGAGTGGTTAATACCACCA
>JAAXHY010000043.1 GCA_012270665.1 Dehalococcoidia bacterium | reverse complement strand
AGAGACTCACAGAGGCCCTGGCAAGATTCTGGCAGGACGATCCGCCAGAATTCGATGTCGAGCCAGATGAAGAGCGTGTCGCGGATGTCGTCCCTCTTGTGCGCGAGCGGCTGAAGACGCTCCAGGACGCGGCTCCACTGATCAAGTTCATCTTTTCAGAGGAAATCCCGTTGGAACCCGGCCAACTCGTCCAGAGAGGCATGGATGCCGGAAGGACTGCCGTTGCGCTGAAGGCGGCGCGAGACGGCCTCGCCGTCCTGGACGATTTCGACACCCAAGCGATAGAAGACCTGCTCAGGCCCATGGCGAAAGATCTCGACATCAAAGTCGGCCAGTTGCTCGGCTCGCTCAGGGCCGCGGTCACGGGTCAGAAGGTGTCTCCGCCCCTGTTCGAGTCGCTGGAAGCGCTGGGGCGCGAGACTACAATTTCTCGTATCGAAGACGCCATAGCCGCGCTTGATAATCTGGAATCCGGAGATTCAAAATGACGATGAAAACCAGACTCGCCGACGATCTGAAACAGGCTATGCGCGACAGGGACGTCCTCCGGCGCGACGTCATCCGCTACCTGCGCTCCGAGGTCAGGAACCAGGAGATAAGGGACCAGAAGGAACTGGATGACGCCGGGGTCGTCCAGGTGCTGTCGAGACAGGCGCAGCAGCGCCGGGACAGTATCGAGATATACCGAGACGCCGCCAGGCAAGACCTCGTGGAGAAAGAGGAGAGCGAACTGTCGGTCATCCTCTCCTACCTGCCGCAGCAGATGACACAGGAAGAGATAACCGAGCTTGTGAGGAAGGTCGTCGCAGAAGTCGGCGCATCCGGCCCGGCGGACATGGGCAAGGTGATGGGCGCGATCATGCCCCAGGTCCGCGGCAAGGCCGAGGGACGTGAAGTCAACGCCATCGTACAGCAGACTCTCAGGAGCCTGTGAATCATGATAAAGCAAGACACTGATAGAGTCGCGAGGAACGAACAATCCCTCATGAATATCCAAGATCACATTCGGACCGCCCACGACTTTCTGGAAGCCGCCGACCGCGAATTCGCCGAGGGCGACGATCTGCAAGCGTCCGAAAAGTTGTGGGGCGCAGCCTCCCACGCGGTGATGGCCGTTGCCCAGCAACACGGCTGGCCTTACGGAAGCCATCGCGCCATGAAAGCTGTGACGCGTCGCTTGGCGGAGACGCATGACGACCCATTCTTACTGGGTGGATTCGCATTTGCGGAAAAATTTCACGCAAACTTTTACCATGACTTCATGGAAGATTTTGACTTGGAAGGAGACCGTCCTCTGGTGCGCGACTTCGTTCATCGAGTGATCGCGTTGCTGCCCAACAATGGCGACAGGCCAAGTTAAGCGCCTCCGGTTCTGGAGCGAGAAAGGTTCGAGCGACGGACAATGGAATTCGGCGTAATCGTCTTCCCGGGGACATGGAGCGACACCGACTGCTACACCGCGGTAACCGATAACCTCGGGCAGGATGCCCGCTACGTGTGGCATAAGGACACCGATCTCTCAGGGCTCGACTG
>JAAXHY010000361.1 GCA_012270665.1 Dehalococcoidia bacterium | reverse complement strand
AGGAAGTCGAACTTGATCTTGTCGTTGCAGGCGAGGCACGGGTGCGGAGTGCGTCCCCGGTCATACTCCTGTACGAAGTAATCAATCACGTGGGACTGGAACTCCTTCTCGAAGTTCACGAAGTAGTGAGGTACGCCGATTGCGTGGCAGACACGCCGCGCGTCGTCCACGTCCTCGACTGAGCAGCATCGCTTGCTGGTCGCGGGAACGTCGTCCCGCTCCTCGGACCACAGGCGCATCGTGACCCCGACCACATCGTAGCCCTGACGATGCAGCAGCAGCGCGGCGACCGATGAGTCCACTCCGCCGCTCATTGCGACTATAATCTTTCCCTTGCTCATAGGTTCAAGACTAGCACAGGGAAGTGACCACCATCAAACCGAGAACTCCGTTTGACCGCCCAAAACCGGCAAACATATAATGTCGGCATGATTGAACAGGCGCTCATAGAATCCAGAAACTGGGCGGAGGTAGCGTTCGACGCCGCGGACGATATGCAGGCTTCCAATATCGTCTTGCTGGACGTCCAAGAAGCGTGCGAATTCGCGGACTACTTCGTGATTCTCACGGCGGATTCGAGCCGACAGTTGCGTGCGCTGGTGGAAGACATCGAGGAGCGGATGTCGGCGGTCGGCGCGAGCCTGCATCATGTGGAAGGGACGCACAACAGCGGCTGGATCCTCATGGACTACGGCGGTGTCATAGTCCACCTGATGGGCCCCGACGAGCGTGACTACTACGGCCTGGAATCCGTCTGGCCCGAAGCTCGCCGGATACGGATCATTCCGTAATCCAGGAGTCCGTCGCCCTGCCGTAGCTGAGTAGTTCGTCCTGTGAGAAGAAGAGGCCGAGTTCCCTGGCCGCCGACTCCGGCGAATCAGACCCATGCACTAGATTACGGCCTATGTCCACCCCGAAGTCGCCCCTGATCGAGCCGGGAGGCGAGTCCGCTGGGTTGGTAGCTCCCATCATTTTCCTGACTATGGACACCGCGTCATTGCCCTCGAACGCCATCGCCACGATTGGCCCGGACGTGATGAAGCCGACCAGTCCGTCGAAGAACGGCTTGCCGACGTGCTCGCCGTAGTGCCTGTTGGCAAGGTCTTCGCTCACTTGCATCAGCTTCATGCCGACAATCTTCAATCCCGTTCTTTCGAGCCGTCCGATGATTTCCCCACATAGTCCTCTCTGGACGGCGTCGGGCTTAATCAATACCAGTGTCTTTTCCACTTGGATACCTCGTATGTTCTTTCAGCAGGACTTCAATTGGGATTCTGTCGGCTCGCCCATCGCCGGTTGGCTGCGCTGACCTGTGAGCTTCGCAGATACATAGGGCTAACGATGGCGGCGTCGGAAACGCATCCGGACTGGAGTCTGGCATAGCCTAGATGGGCTAGGGTAGAGGAGTGGCGAGACGGCGGCTTCGACAGCGACAGCGACGCGCCGCTTCCGAGGCGATCCGCTATCTGTGATTCAAGATCAGGCACGGCCTCGCCGCAATAGAGCGTGTCGGGAGATATGGACTCGATGAACGAATCGAGGTCCTGCAGGCCGATTTTCGATTCTTCTCTGTCCGGGTCCAATGTGCCGACATACAGCCTGTTTCTACCTGCGCTCATTATCGCGCAGACCGTCCGCGCCAGCCCTCTGAACGGATGAAGTTCCAGTTCCAGCGTACCGACGGTGACGAGAGGAATGGATGATGTGAAAGCGATTGCCTTCGCGGTGCTCATGCCCACTCTCAGCGCGCTGAATCCGCCCGGGCCGGAGGCCACGAAAATGGCGGTCAGGTCCCCGATCTTCGCGCCTGCGTGATCGAGCGCGCGATTGATATTGGGCACGAGCTCGACAGAGTGGTTCCTCTCAGAACGCCAGGCTATCTCAACTATTGATCGGCCTTCGCGTGAGAGTCCGACGCTGGCATATCTTGTAGAGGTGTCAATCTGGAGTTCCAACAGGCTTGCCTCAATTCCCCGAAGTGCGTTCCTTGAGTTCATGCAGCGCGGATAATAGACTGTCTCCCTCTATGTGACCGGTGTCCAGAGTGAAGACCCTCGCGCTGTCAGAGATCGTCTCGATGGAAATATCCACGTGGTCCAGGGGAAAGTAGCCCCGTGCTTTGTCTGCCCATTCGATGACGCATAACCCATCTCCGAACAGGTAGTCCTCCAGTCCCAGACCGTCTATCTCCTCGAACGTATCGAGGCGGTATAGGTCCATGTGGTACACGGGTATGCGGGCATTGTACTCGTTCACGAGCACGAAAGTCGGGCTGCGGGCGTACTCATCCGAACCCAGCCCCCAGAGTATCCCCTGTGTGAGCGTGGTCTTGCCCGCGCCCAGACCTCCGGTCAGCAGGACAATGTCCCCCGGCGATATATTGGAGCCGATCACCCGGCCCAGATTTCGCGTCTCTTCCACGGAGCCGCTGTGAATACTGATTTTCATAAATGAATCAACTAAAAATGATCTGTATCAAGACTTGGACAATCGAGCGTCGGCGGAACATTCGCCAACGCTTGTGTATTATATTGACCTGAGCCAACCTACAACAAGGCGAGGTCTCTATTGAAAACGCTGATAGTATCAGACGTACACAGCAACCTTGAAGCATTTACTACTGTCATAGGAGACGCGGGAATTCAGGGCGGATTCGACGAAATATGGTCGCTGGGAGATCTGGTCGGCTACGGTCCCGATCCCAACGCGGTCATTGATGTTCTGAGAGAGCATCCTCACAGGGCGATTGCGGGAAACCACGACCTGGCGTCGGTGGGCAAGCTGAGTCTCGAGGCATTCAACTCATACGCCGCCGCAGCGAACACCTGGACGTCGGGAGTGC
>JAAXHY010000418.1 GCA_012270665.1 Dehalococcoidia bacterium | reverse complement strand
GGTGAAGGTCAGGCCGTCCTCTAAGCCGATGCCCAGTCGTGATGCCGTCTGACGGGCGGGCTCGAGCGACGTGAGGAAGCCGACTGACAGCAGCGCAAGGACCGCAACCATCACCTCGGCGACTACCAGGCGTCTAAGCCAGTGCGCGGCGCTGCCGTCTCCTGCCAGTCTGGGCCTTACCCAGACCAGGTTGAGCGCGGCTATGAGCAGCAGCAGTCCGACCAGTCCCACCTTGATGGTGAGCGCCCTTCCATATGGCGTGTCAAGCGCTTCGGGGACGGTGACCTGCGTCCACGCGCTGTAAATTCCTGTCAGGGCGAGGACTGCCACAGACAGTCCGGCGACGACTGAAAACCTGGGTATCAGGGCGGAGAGTACGCGCCGTCTTTCTCTGTCGCTGAGGACACGGATTGCCGTCGGAACGTCCAGAGCCAGGCAGAATAGTCCGCCCACCCAGAGGGCCACGGCCATCATGTGTATGAAGTCGTTCAGCAGGGAGACGCCGCCGATCTCCAGAAGCGCGGCGGCGTGGCTCGATCCGCTGATCGTTAGAAGAGACCCCGCTCCCAGCGCGATTGCCAGCAGGCTGAGCGCGGCGCTCTCTACACGACCGCGCAATGCGAACAGTACGGCTCCTGCCGCCGTGGCAAATCCCATGCGCATGAGCCACAGCCTGCCCCACTCGGTCTCGGATACGAGCGACCATACCGGCCCGGCGAGCGCGTCAAGAGGTGACGTGTCGTACACGACGGAAGACTGTATCACCAGCCGGAGCGCGGACGTGGACAGGAATACCGCGGCCGTAGTCCACGTCAGAATCATGGTATTGCGTGACAGGGCTGAACGCAGTTCGCCAACTCCCTGCGACTCTATTCCTATGAGGACGGGCGTGGATACAAGCAGCCTGAACGCCAGAACTCCTACGAGCGCGAGTCCGCTCAGCAGTACGAGCCATCTTATGAATGGCTCCATGGGAGACTGGAGAAGCGGTTGCCGCTCTATTTGGGCCGACGCGGATGCGGACAGAGGCTCTCCGACCGAGAAGAGGAATGCCCCGCGTACACTGTGTCCGTCCACAGTGGAAACGTTCCTCCAGGCTACGGTGTAGGCGCCGTCGTCCAGTGTCCCAACCGATACGGACATGACGGTGGGGTCGGCAGAGTCAATAGCGCTGTCGCTCAGATCAACCTGCTGGCCCTGGGAGTCGAGCACGCGAATTTCGCTAAGCGCGGGTTCCAGTGGTTCCGTGAATCGGATGACGACGCGTTCCGGTGGAGATTCGAGGACGGAGTTGGCCGCCGGATCGGATTCGGCCAGATTGGCGTGCGCCAATGCTCGGACGGGTGTCAGTAAGAATACCGTCAGCAGCAGTACAAGCGCGCAGAAGCGCGTCAATTCCGGAAACATCTACTTGATCAGCCGGTCTATCTCACCCAGTATCTCGTATGGTGTGGGACGATCCGTGATGCTCTCCGCTACGTGCCGCCACGCTATACTGCCATTCGGCCTGATTATGAATGTGGCGGGAGCGGCCACTTCGTCATTCAGAAGGTCGTAAACTCCGTAGCTCCTGGTCACGTACTGTGTCGCGTCCGCGAGCACGGGGTATTCGGCTCCCACCAGATCCGCCATCTGAAAGGCGTAAGCCCTGTCGTCCACGCTGATCGCGACAAGCTCCACATTTCGCTTTTGGAACTCCGGGTAGGTCTGCGCCAACTCTACAAGCTGGCCCCTGCAAACACCTCAGAAGAAGCCCCTGTAAAACACCAAAGCCGCCGCATCGCGCGCTTCCAGAAGCTGGGACAGCGACACCGTGCCTCCCCGCGCTTCGGGAAGTTCGAACGAGGGCGCTTTTTCTTCATTCGTACCCTGGTCTTGTTCGGCGGGCTGCGGTTCGGGGCCACAGGCCGCCATAATCATAAAACCGAGAAGAACCGCGGACATGAGCCATGCCTGCCCTGTATGTTCCAGTCTGACCTTCATGCGCGGTTCCTCCCGGTTCCCAGTTTAGTTTCCTCGGCGCGAAGAGACTAGCAGGGCTATACCGCCGAGCGCTATGCCAATCGCGCCGACTACTATGCCGATTATGCCCAGCGCGATCGCGCTGAATACGCCGCCGCCGGCGTTCACGGCCTCCTCTCGCGCCTCCTGAGCAGTCGTCTGAGCGCCCCTCACCGCCCCCTCGATCTCGCGCGCGGACGCGACTGTCTCGGGGAAGTGTATGACCGAGGCCGACTGAACGTCGTCGAAGCCTCCTCCGCCAGCCCTTGAGTCGAATGTCTTGTCCACAGGATTTTCCTCGATCCTCCCGAAGAACCGGAAACGATAGTGTCCGGGCGAGGTCGGTATCAGGTCCGCGACATAATGCCCGGGCTCGCCGGACACCGCGCGCAGCGTCATCGTCCTGGACGTCTCCGATGGAACGTGGGTCACCTCTACATGGAGGGTGTCCTGAAGGCCCTCGACAGGGGCGGTATTCTCCTGGTTGCCGCCAGTGGACTCCATCATCATGTCCATCATGTCGCCATCGTCCATCACGCCGCTCGTTACATTCTGCGCCTCCCGGGTGTCGTTCACGAACACGATTGTAGAGTCCGGATTCACGCTGACTTCGGCGGGGTGGAATGCGCCGTCCTCGATGGTCACCGTTACCCGCTCGGCCATGCCGCCACCCTGCCCCTTATCTCCGACGGTTATGACGCCGGTCACATCGTGGTTGAGATGATTATGGAACGGAATCGCCATTCCCGCGAACTTGTCCGTCACATGGAAATCGAAAGATTCCCCGGCCGGGATCATCGGAGACAGGAATATAGCCCCGTGTTTCTCGACGTCCACCTCCATCTCCATGGAGCCGCCGTGTCCCGACGATTCCTCTTCTTCAGTAGCGACCTTCGACACGCGGATGCTGACCGCGTTCCTCTCGCCTTCGTAGGCGGGCTCGTGTAGGAATCCCACGACGAGCCTGTAACCACCTTCCTCGCTGTCCTCGTGGGCGAACACGGCTGACGTGACGAGCGTCGCAAGCGCGATCACAAGCGACAGCCCTGTGATTATCTTTATCAAAACAGACCTCCAAAGAGCGCTAAGTCCTTTCGCGGCTGTCTGCCGCGAGGCGCTTTCTCGACTACGCCTTGCGGCGTCTCGCTCTTCGGCCTTTGCTTCTCTCTTTCAGGAAGGCCCTCATCGAAAGACCTATTACGGTCAGGAACGCGATCAGCGTCACCAGCGTTATTATCCCGCCGATTGGATTCACCCGCTTCACGTCATACGAGAACCGCGCCTCTCCGCTGCCATCCTGCCCTTCCACTATCACATCGAACGTCCAGGGGCCCGGGCTGGGCAGCTCCGCGCGCGTCTCGTAGAGCGTCGGGTCGTATGAGTCCGCTGCCGCGTACAGGTTCTCGGGCGTTCCTTCCGCATCCACAGGACCTCGCGGGACTATCATGACGTTCAGCCCCACGATTCGCTGGTTGGTGTCGGCGTTGGTCACCTCGAGAATGAGGATGGCCTCTCCCACTGTGGGGGGATCGGGTATCGTCCCGATTGTGAGGTTGTACGGGCCCGCGCTCGCGCGCTTGTTCAACTGGAATCCGCCACCGTGCGCGTACACGCTGACGGAGCATGACACCAGCGCGCAGGACAACGCCAGAAACACGCAGAGCGCGAGAACATTCTTCGCGGAAATCCCAACCATCTCCTTGCTGCATATGGGTTGTCGAACGGCGCGCCGCTCGACGATATGCGAGACACCTTTCCTAGATAGAAGCAGTGGCCGAAAGGCCGCTCCTCGGAGGTCTATCGGGAGGGGATATGTATGCGGACCTGAGAGTATCGGACTCCGGCCCGGGTACTCGGAGCGCCGAGTCGGTATCGGGTATAAGTCCGTCGCCGCTCTCGGCGTCGGCGGATAGAACGATTGTCAGAACGGTAGGGGATGTGTCCAGCTTGTACAGCGCGGGGCTCCAGTCGGGCGACCGCTCAGAATCGTGGGAGTGGAGATGCCGGTAGCCGTGCTCGTGGTCGCTGGGAACGCCGACGTGAGCGTGGTAGGGCATCCGCTCGGCGAAGTGATGGTCGAACAGCGGCCCCAGCGACGGCAAGGCCACCACCAACGCCGCCAACGCGACCATCCACACTCTGGCCAGTATGCGATTCATAACACATTGATTGTAGCACGGGGGCGGAGTACAGTTCTTGCCCTTGAAATATCGGCATTCATACGTTTGGTTCGCGGGACGAAGGGATACTCCAAGAGTGTGGAGACGCTGGCGGGATCGTTGGCGCTGGCGTGGCTGAGGGAGGGTCTGATCTAATGTCGGCGCGTACTGTGAACGCCTCGCGTCGCCACCCAGAACCCTGATTTGAGACATATCTGCCCCATTATGTTATAGTCCCCATTGGACCCTCCATAGGTCTGACTGCCTGACTCTGCCGG
>JAAXHY010000400.1 GCA_012270665.1 Dehalococcoidia bacterium | reverse complement strand
ACGCTATAGTGAGCGACACTGCCGCTGCTACCAATCTCAGTTTACTCAATTTCGATACCCCATCCTTTCCTATACATTAGGCAGCGTCCCAGACGCCACCAAATCCGAGTCAGTCAATGATAGTCAACTCTCTCACTATGTCAAGACATTACCCCTGCCATTTCAGTGGCGCCTACGCTTCTACTAGTAGCGACCTCCTACGGCACCTCTCAGCCTCGGGTCGAGGAGGTCCCTGAGCGCGTCTCCGAACATATTCGTGCTGTACACCACAACGCTAAGCGCAAGGCCGGGCCACACTGCGAGCAATGGCGCCCGGAGCATGTATGACATCGCCGCGCTGCTGAGCATTCCACCCCAGCTTGGGGCAGGAGGAGGAACGCCGAGACCAAGGAAGCTAAGGCCTGACTCGGCCAGCATCATGCCAGGCATACGTGTCGTGACCAGCACGAGCAGGAACGGCGCGACGTTTGGAAGAACGTGCCTCAAAAGTATCCTGGGCGTCGCCACTCCGACGGCCTGTGAAGCCTCTATGTAGGCATTCTGCCTGATGCCTATCACCGCTCCCCTAACGGATCTCGATCCGCCCAGTCCGTACTGCAAACCTAGGATGAACACAATGTTCCATAGGCTTGGCCCTGTCAGGGCTACCAATAGGATTAGCAGGATCAAGTCGGGGAACACAAGCCATGCGTCAATAAATCTCTGAACGACAAGATCGAACTTCCCTCCAAAATAACCTGAAGGGATGCCGATCAGACACGATACGATGAGCGAAGTGATACTTCCTACAACGCCCACCAGCATGGAAATACGCGCACCGTAGACGATGCGGCTGAACATGTCTCGTCCTATGCTGTCGGTACCGAGAAAGTGGCCGAACGAGGGTGAGGACAGACGCTCGAAGCGTGTCGTAGTTCCGTCTTCATTCCTGATTTTCTGGTCATTGTAGCCGTAAGGCGCGATGAAGTTTGCGAATACGCCGACAAAGAAGAACACCAACACGATGACTGCGGACACCGTGCCGAGCGGTTTCGTCCTGACCAGCCGCGTGAAGAAGTCGGCAAATTGATTGCGTCTTCGTTGGACTGGCGGGGCGCCTATTGTTGCTTGTGCCATTCTTCCCGCGCACCTCTAACTGTAACGAATCCTGGGGTCTAGCCAGGCGTAGCTTAAGTCGGTAATCAGAATGATGAGCAACACGAACATACTGAACACGAGAGTTACCCCGATTATCACAGGGAAGTCTCGAAGGAAAGCCGCCTCTACGGCCAGCCGACCCATTCCCGGAAGACCGAAGATCTGCTCGATTATTACGGAGCCGCCTATTACGACCGGCACACCGAGCGCCAGAACCGTAATCACTGGTATCAGCGCATTCTTGACCGCGTGCCTGAAAATGACGACCTTTTCCGTAAGTCCCTTCGAATACGCGGTCCTGATATAGTCCTCTCTCACGACCTCGAGCATCATAGTTCGCATCAATCTCATGTTGACGCCGTTGATGGCCATGCCCATGATGATCGCAGGGAGGACGATCATCTTCAAATTTTCCCACGGGTCTTCCCAAATATGGACGTAGATGATGGGCGGCGACCAGTTCCACCATAGCGATGGGAAGACGATCACCATGATTCCTACCCAGAATGATGGAAGGCTGATGAACAGAATGGCGAGACTGCGGAAAACGTAGTCCACCCATGAGTCCTGTCGCACGGCTGAAAGTATCGCCACCGGGAATGAGATCAAAATGGCGATAACTATCGCCAGAATCCCAAGTTCGAAGGTGACAGGAAGCCTCTGTATTATCTGGTCTTTCACGTCGAAGCCCATTATGACCGCGTCGCCCAGATCCTGGTGGAGAATCAGATCCCTCCACCACCTGAAATACTGGACATAGATTGGGACATCTATCCCAAGCTGCTTCTCAAGTTCGGCGCGCAGGAGCCCCCGGTCTTCTTTGCCAGAGAGGTCCATCTGTCCGATGAGTACATCAATCGCGTCACCCGGTATCACGCGAAGCGCGGCGGTGGTCAGAAGCGTAACGATAAGAAGGGTCGGTATAGTGAGGAGCAGCCTTCTGATTATGTAAGTGGTCATCTGACTATGTCACCCTTATTTATCTACTCTGACGCCCTTTTCTTCGAGCTGGGGAATCACAACGTTCAGGGAATTATCGTCCAGATCGAGGCCCCACAGCCTGACTGTGTCGCCTTCGCCCAAGCCTGACTCCAGAAGAGGTGAGATGTCGGTTATCTCATTTCTCGTGAGTTCCAGATGATTCAGGTTGGACAGAGACGCCAAGGGGGATATATCGCTTATCTGATTTTTGGTCAGATTGAGCGTTTCCAGATTGGTCAGGCTGGCCAGGGGCGAGATGTCCGTTATCTGGTTTTCCCAGAGGTCCAACTCTGTCAGTTTTGTGAGTCCACTGAGTGGGGTCAAGTCGCTGACACGGTTGTCCTTCACACGGAGGTAAGTCAGGTTAGTAAGATCGGCCACAGGGGTGAGGTCGCTTATGTCATTCTGGGCCATGTCGAGCCTGGTTAGCTTTGTCAGCCCTGCCAGAACGGAGATGTCTGCCGTGGCGTTCTGGGACAGGTCGAATTCAGTGAGATTGACCATATGCTCCATGCCGGAAATGTCGGCGACATAAAGCAATTGGTTCACACTGAAGGACGTGAATTCCGCCACATCCGCAATCATTATCGGACCCTCTTCCTGTTTCAGGTCCTTTCTGACAGCCTCCTCAACCGCAGGATCAGGGAATATGACCTCTCCCTCCGCCGCCACTCTCTGGGGTTGTTCCTCGGTTACGGTTTTCTGCCCGGGTCTCTGAGCTCGTCTGGCATCTTCCTCTACTTCCTTGGCCAGCGCCTGTTCCGCCTTCGCCTCTGCGTCCAAGTCAACTTCTTCGCCCCCGCCGCCACCACCGCAAGCTATAACGACAGCCATAGCGGTGAAAACAATAGCTGTGAGAAACCACAGACGAACCAACATTACCCTCCGTAACCGCGATTGCGATCGCGCCGTATCTACCCAAACCCGCATTCACAGGCAAGGCTAGCCATGAGTGTACGGTCAGCCACTCATGGTTCGGTCAAGACTATAGGACACACTCAGGATGTTGTCAACCACGCGATAATGAGTCATCGAATGGCAGGATTGATTCACTTCCTCTGACGGAGAGAACCATCTCGCGTGTGATATACTCGCGCAAATTGCCAAGGGCGGCGGCATCAAAGTCATGTCGACGACGGGAAGCGTCAAATTTCTGGTGGTATCCAGCGTAGTATGACAATACCCAATATCTTTGGATGGGCTACGCGATAGAAGGCCGCTTATGTCCGACTCATTTCGCCGCCTGTCCGCACTTGCTGGAAAGTATCCGCACTTCTTAAACTCACAAGAATACGAAATCTAGGTTGACGACTCACTGAATAATCTACTCAAGACGAGGGATTGGGAATACCGAGACATGAAAATCACGAATCTGACAATGGAGACCTACCGCTGGAAGCGGGCAACGCCAATACGGAACGGAATGTACGTGTATCCGACCGCCGGACTGAATGTCGTGAAAGTGGCGACTGACGAGGGCTTCTCTGGAATAGGTCTGGCGGGCGGAATCCAGGGGGCGGAGGAAATTGGAGCCGCTATCTTAGATCACTTCGCTCAGGTCGTGGTCGGACAGGACCCGTTCGACACCGAGCGAATCTGGGACAATATGTGGCAGCCGAAACTGGTTGGGCGGCGCGGCATCACCACACGGGTGATCAGCGGGATAGACATCGCTCTCTGGGACCTGAAGGGGGAAATTACCGGCCTGCCAGTGTACAAACTGCTCGGGGGCTATACCAACAAGGTTCCCGTGTACATAGCGGGAGGCTACTACGAGGAAGGCAAGGGCCTGGGAGAACTCGCGGAGGAGATGGTGACCGCCGTCGGTCTGGGAGCGCGGGCAGTGAAGATGAAGATCGGCGGCGCGCCCATCAACGAGGACGTAGAGCGTGTTCGGGTCGTAAGAGAAGCCGTCGGCCCCGAAACAAGGCTGATGGTGGACGCCAACTGCGCCTACCGACACTTCGAGGCGCAGGAGATAGCGCGTAAGATGGAACCCTACGACGTGTTCTGGTTCGAAGAGCCGGTGAACCCGGACGACTACGAAGGACACAGGCTGGTCAGCCAGTCAACCACAATCCCGGTCGCAACGGGCGAGAACGAATACACTCGCTACGGATTCAGAGAGTTGATCGAAGGGCGATGCTGCGACATTCTCCAGCCCGACGGCCTGATAATGGGTGGCGTGACCGAGTTCATGAAGGTGGCGGCGCTCGCCCAGGCGCACGACTTGCTGATTGCGCCGCACGGCAACCAGGATGTTCACGTCCACCTAGTGTCCGCGATTCCGAACGGACTCACGGTCGAGTATTACAGCAACTCCACAGACCCGATGTGGGGCCATATGTTCAACGAGACCCTTATGGTAGAGGACGGCCATGTCAGCCCACCCGACCGCCCGGGGTTCGGCATTAGTCTTAATGAGGAAGCCCTGGCTCCCCATAGAATAAGATGAAGATCTCAATAGTAACGCCCGTGTTCAACGACCGCCGGGTTGGTCTCGCCCTCGATTCCATTCTTTCGCAACGGCACGGCCATGAACTTGAACTCGTAGTCGTGGACGCAGGTTCCACAGACGGCACGCTGGACGTCCTGAAAGGGTACGGAGACAGTATATCCACTCTCATAAGCGAGCCGGACGATGGCATCTATGACGGAATGAACAAGGGTATTCAGCGCGCTACGGGTGAGGTCGTCGGGATACTGAACGCGGACGACAGGTACACAGACGACCGCGTTCTGCGCGACGTAATGGACATATTTGGCGATGAAGAGACCGACGCTTGTTATGGAGATCTAGTTTACGTGGACGATGATGACGAGGTGGTTCGGTACTGGAAATCGGGAGGCCCCGACGACGCGAAGTGGCACTGGGGCTGGATGCCGCCCCCTCCGACGTTCTTCGTTCGCAAGAGCGTCTATGACAGATGTGGCTTGTTCGATCTCGGGTTTCCCATAGCCGCGGACTATGAGCTCATGCTGCGCCTTTTTCTGAAGTGGAGAATCCGAGTAAGATACATTGACCGCGTACTCGTAAGAATGGCGCTGGGCGGAGTCTCGAACGGCTCCATAGCGAACATCGTAAGAGCGAATTCGGAGGTAGCGCGCGCCTGGAGAAACAACGATCTGCGAGGCGGGTTCCTGGTCCCATTCCTGAAACCGGCGAGCAAGACGTTGCAGTTCCTCCACCCACTTTCAAAACTGCGCGCCCGTCGAAATCAGACTATGCAAGAGAAGGGATAGATAATGCGCCGCGCGGAAGTTACCGTCATTGGGGCGGCCGGACACGTTGGGCTGGGGATGAGTTTGGCGCTTACACACGCCGGATACTGCGTGAACGGCGTGGATATTAGCGTCGAGCGCAATCGCATGATCATGTCCGGCGTCTTGCCATTCAATGAGGAATGCGCTCAGGAATTGCTGGACGAAGCTATCGAGCGCGGTCGAATCCGAATGACTACGGAGATATCACGGGTTAAAGCCTCGAAGTTCATCATCCATGATGATGATGAACTTCGAGGCTTTAACCCGTGATATCTCCGTAGTCATTCGGATTCGACCGCGCTCGATAGCCTCGTCCAGCAATTCCTGAGCGCATTCCTCATTGAATGGCAAGACGCCGGACATGATCATGCGATTGCGCTCGACGCTAATATCCACGCCGTTCACGCAGTATCCGGCGTGTGTAAGCGCCAAACTCATCCCCAGCCCAACG
>JAAXHY010000058.1 GCA_012270665.1 Dehalococcoidia bacterium | reverse complement strand
CTATGTCAGGAATCGGTTACCATGAACTGGCCGACCACCTGCTGAACGGCACGGACCTCTCCGACGCGGTACAGAGGACGAAGTATCGAACCCACCGCTATATCAGGCGGCAGTCCAACTGGTTCCGGCGCGACGACCCGCGTATCCGCTGGTTCGAGCCAACCCAACTGGATTCGGCCACCGAATACGCTGTAAGATGGATAGGTTAGCGACGGATTGACTGGAATCGTTGCCAGGGAGCCTGAGTCCCGAGTGACGCTCGCTAACCCTATGTCCTATACGTCCTAACATCCTGTAGATCCTGCTTCAGACTATTCGGGAGACCCCCATGAAATTCGTCAAGCTGCACGGCGCGGGCAATGACTATATATACGTTGACGCCCGCCACCAGAGCCGTGACTGGCCCGAAGTCGCCAGGCGCGTTAGCGACAGGCATTTCGGCATAGGCTCGGACGGCCTCATCCTGCTGCGCGACTCAGATAAGGCCGACGCCAGGATGCAGATGTTCAACGCCGATGGCTCCGAAGGCCAGATGTGTGGCAACGGAATACGCTGCTTTGTGCGTTTTGGTTTGGATGCTTCCGCGCTGGATAGAGCGTCTAAGTCGTTTGAAATCGAGACGGGCGCCGGTGTTCTGTCCGTGCGTCCCAGCTGGGATGACGGCGTCATGACCGGCGCGTCCGTCAGCATGGGCGAACCCATTCTGAAGCCCTCCCGAGTCCCCGTAGCCGCCCCCGACGATCTCGAAATCGCCCTGAATCATCCGCTGGACGTTGACGGGTCCCGGCTCCTGGTCAACTGCGTCTCGATGGGTAACCCCCACGCTGTCGTCTTCATGGACGATCCGGTTGACGACTACGAGCTGACACGCATAGGCCCCATGGTCGAACGTCACCCATTTTTCCCCGAGCGCGTGAACTACGAGATAGTAAACGTGCTGAGCCGAGACCGCATCAGGGTTCGCGTCTGGGAGCGCGGCTCCGGTATCACCCTCGCCTGTGGCACCGGCGCGTGCGCCGCGGTCGTCGCCGCCCGGCTGCACGGCTTGGTTGACGACGATGTCACCGTCGAGCTTCCCGGCGGCGATCTGCGCGTATCATGGCCCGGTCGGGGAGAGGTCGTCATGGATGGCCCCGTAGCCCGAGTCTTCGAAGGCGACTGGCACGGCTAATTTCGTCACCAGTCTCTTGAGGCGATTGAGAGGATCCGTCCTGGCGCCCAATCGCCATCTCCGCGAAACTGTCCTCTTGGAACAGCGCTCAGAACCGGGAGACCGCGCTGACGCTCGGCAACCCACCCATCCTATACCTTCCCATCCTGTAGATCCTGCTCCTGACCAGGGTCATTTCAAAGTTTCTCATAGGACTACACTTTCATATCCCCAATACGCTATAATCCGAACATACAAACTAATTATGGAGTATGTCTGATGATGATTCTGAACCTCGACATACATAAATCTTTACTTATACTGGCCGAGTATCGGAGGGGCGAAAATTTTTCCCCATAGCTAAACTCTGGAGTTCTCTGGTGGATCTCTGGTGTTCTAATCACTTGTTGGTCACCAGCTGGTCACCAGTCAATCCACCTGTTCCCACCTGTTGATATATAAACGAAGATATATAATACCGCTGAGAACTGGACACGATTGCCTCTGTCCGCGTCCATCAAGTTTCACCCTATAACCTGCCATGCTAAAATACTCAACCGACGACTATGAACTAACAACCAGCGACTAACAACTGGAGAACAACGGAGCAAGCATGAATTTCGCCAGCCGTGTGGAAAAGATACCCCCTTACCTGTTCGTCGAAATCAGCCGCAAGATTGCCCAGAAGCGCGCCGAGGGCATCGAGGTCATCTCCTTCGGTATCGGCGACCCCGATCTCGAAACGCCCGCGCCCGTGATTGACGTCCTGCGCGACACCTCCGGAGACCTTCCCAATCATCGCTATCCTGAGTCTGAGGGCCTCCCGGAATTCAGAAAGGCGACCGCCGACTGGTACCAGCGCAGGTTTGGGATCTCCCTCGACCCCGAAAAGGAGGTTATCTCGCTTATTGGCGCCAAGGAGGGCATCGGACACGCGGCGCTCTGCTTCATCGAGCCCGGCGACATCGCCCTCGTACCCGATCCCGGCTATCCGGTTTACTCGGTCGGTACATGGTTCGCGGGCGGCGAGTGCCATTGGATGCCGCTCAAGGAGGAAAACGGCTGGCTTCCCGCGCTCGAGGACATTCCCGAAGATGTCGCCCGCAGGGCCAAGGTGATGTGGCTCAACTATCCGAATAACCCCACGGGCGCGATTGCGAGTATTGGCTACTTCGAGAAGGTGATCGAGTTCGCCAGGTCATACGACATTGCCGTCATGCACGATGCCTGCTACACGGATGTGACTTTCGACGGTTACAGGCACCCGTCTTTCTTGGAGGCGCAAGGCGCTATGGACGTCGGCATGGAGTTCCACTCGCTCTCGAAGACCTATAACATGACCGGCTGGCGGCTTGGTATGGCGGTCGGCAACGCCGATATGATCAACGCGCTGCTCATCGTGAAGTCGAACCTGGATTCCGGTGTTCCCCAGGCGATTCAGCGCATGGGTATCGAGGCCCTGAACACCTCGGACGACTGGATAGACGAGCGAAATGCCGTTTACCAGCGACGCCGAGACAAGGTCCTCGCCGTCCTGGACGAGATTGGCCTCGAGGTTGATCCGCCCAGGGCGAGCCTGTATGTGTGGGCAAGAGTGCCGGAAGGTTTCTCCAGCGGCGACTTCGCCGAGCGCCTGCTTGAGAATTGCGATATAGTCGTCACCCCAGGCGCCAGCTACGGCGACTACGGCGAAGGCTATATCCGCTTCTCGCTCACGATTGCCGACGACCTGCTGGAAGAAGGACTGAGAAGACTCGCGACCTACGCCGGCTCGCGCTAGCGCCCACAGGTCGCAGGTGAAAGGGAGAGTACGTGGCTAGAAAGAGAATGAAGACCACTAGGCCCAGGCAGGAGCGCGCCATTCTCGTGAGCGCGACTCCCAAGCGTGGACGCTTGCTCTGGAATCCCCAGGACTCGCTCGACGAACTCGCGGAGCTCGCTAGGACCGCCGGAGCGAAGGTGCTCGACCGTGTCTCCCAGCGTGTGCCAAAGCCCACCCAGGAGTACGTCGGCAAGGGTAAGCTCGAAGAGATCAAGCGCCTTTGTACCGAGTTGGATGTTGACACCATCATTTGCGACGATGAGTTGACCCCCACCCAGCAGCGCAACCTGGAAAACGCGCTCGCTTACAGCGGCGGCCATGCCGACCGGAAGGTGATAGACCGCACCGCGCTCATCCTGGATGTGTTCGCGTCCAGGGCGCGCACCCGCGAGGGTCGCCTTCAGGTCGAACTCGCCCAGCAGGAATACCTTCTGCCGCGCCTCGCCGGTCAGTGGTCGCACCTCGACAGGCTCAGAGGAGGCGCCGGTGGTGGCGCGGGAGGCGGCATAGGCACGCGCGGCCCTGGCGAGACTCAGATCGAGACCGACAGACGCCTGGTCCGCGGCAGCATCCAGAGGCTCAAGAAAGACCTGGAAAACGTTCGCAGGCACCGCAGGCTTCACCGCTCCAAGAGGGCCAGCAATGGAATTCCTGTCGTCTCCCTGGTCGGGTACACCAACGCGGGCAAGAGCACGCTCCTGAACAGGATGACCCACGCCGGGGTCATGGCAGAGAATCTCATGTTCTCGACCCTGGACCCCGTCACGCGCCGTATTGAGCTTCCGTCCGGCCAGCCTGTGCTGCTCACCGATACGGTCGGATTCATCCATAAACTCCCGACTTCGCTGATTGCCGCCTTCCGCGCCACCCTCGAGGAGATTTCCGAATCGTCGCTGGTCCTGCACGTCGTGGACGTGACGCACCGCAACGCCCCCGAGCAGGTCACCGTCGTCGAATCAATCCTCGAAGATATGGACATGGACGGCGTCCCGACCGTCATGGCGCTCAACAAGGCCGACCTGTTGCCCAAATCCGAGGACGGGCGCATGGAGAGCCTCGACCGGATAGGCGCTGGACCGAATGACGCGGTGCTTATCTCCGCGCTCACCGGAGACGGCATCGGCGATCTCCTTGAGGTCATCGAGTCCCAACTGGCCCTCGACGACGCTTTTCTGGCCCAATCCTATCTCGCGCCCGCTGGCGCCCGATGAGGCGTGGTAGGCCTTCGATAAGGGAGTCGGCGACGAAAATGAGGAAGAGGGGGTTGGTGGCGCAAGGAAAGCATTGGTTCGCACTATAAATGTTATGTAAAGTTAAATATGGAGTGTTGAAGCCCAAACACCCCATACTTTACATAACGAGAGTGCATACTCAATTCGCCTCATCGCGCCGGAGATGCTGAAGTATCAAATTTCTGGTGGTATCCAGCGTAGTATGACAATGCCGAATATCTTTGTGTCGCTTCGTGTCCTTCGTGGATAGAATCGGATGTGACGTTACCCACCACTTTTGTGATGCTTACCTTTGGGAATGAACAATTGCCAATTCCTAATTCTGAATTCTTCATCCCTGTCATCCCACCGAAATCCTGACGATTCCTGATCGTACCAGCGCGGCCATGAGTTTCGGATAGACGCTCTCGCTCTCAGCCACGCGCGCCACCATCATTCCCGCGAAACCGGCAATCCATTTGGCGGAATTGTCGTCCTCATCCCGGACCAGTACAATCAATCTCTCCCCAAGCCGGTACGACGAGGCCCCAAGCGCCGCCCAGATAATCGTCTCCGGCCGGTTTTCGGCGTCTGGCCCGGAGTCCCGCGGCCACACGAAGATGCACCCGCGCGCCGAGTCCAGCGCATCCGAAAGCTCCTGCGAGATTATCCTTCCATCCGACACGTCCTCCAATCCAACCGATCTGCATGGAACCGAGAAGCCCTCGATGAGCCCGTTCACGTCGCCGCGTATTGGATCGTCCGGCCCTGAGACTACCAGGATCTCCGTGCCGTCCACCGAACGACTTCTCACGTCCTCGCGCTCTCCATCATCGTATGGCCCTGGCCCGCTTGAAGGCTCCGCTCCGTAGTACCCCGCCTCTTCGCTCTCGGCGACCCGACGGACCATTAGAACTCCTGACTGGTCCGACACGAGCCCCGAAACCAGTCCGTTGCGCCTGATTATCCCTAGGCACTCCTCGGTCAGCTCCCGGGGCACTCCCAACTCGCGCACCAGCGTGTTCGATGCGTAGATGTCCTCTGGCATTCTTTTGTTGGAATAGATTCGATAGAATTCCCTGAATATTTCTGGCCTTGTGACCGCCTCCACCACTGACTCGTGTCGCTCTTGCGGGCTTCCGGGAGCGGTTATGGATTCGCCAAGTTCAGTAAGCTCTATGAAATCGTCCGAATAGGAGCCTGTTGTCATGCCGTACTTGGACGATGCGTTCAGCTTCTGTACGAAGGTGCTGCTTTTTGCGGAAGTCCCAAGCGACTCAGCTAGGAGTTCGGTTTCTACGGGCTGACCGCCATTCACTCGCTGGATTGTTTCCGCGACAGGAAGGGCTTCCTGAAATGAATGAGTCGGATATGGTCGGGTAATTCTGGTTCTCTTTGCCATTTGTTTCCTTGTACATATCTGTATTTCAGAAAAATATCTTCGGGCTGGTGATGTGCCTGCATACTGCTGAATGACTTGGTATTCGAGTTCCGACATTGATAACGTACCACATTTCGCCTATTTCTGAAAACTTGGTTTCGTGGCTGTTCTGTCTGGTTTTTGGGCAAATGTTACAATCCACGTCTCTTCACGGCATCGTAGGTTTGGATGCAAGGGGATTCTCTTCTACACTCCCATACGCAGGAATTTGGTCGCGGTCCGGCGGCGCTCTATCTTGTTTGAAATACTCTGAGAACCAAACTAGGTGATAGAATAAGGTCATGCCTTCTCAAATATATCTCCACACGACAGACGCTCTTGCAAGACAGTCAATCAGGTGGCGCGCCAAGATGTGGATCCCAGCCGTCATGCTGGTCCTGGTTCTCCTGGTTGCTGGATGCCAGAATGACCCCGACCCGGCGGTACCTGCCGCTGACATTGCTGAGACGGTCACTACTGAGAAGTCGAGCTCGTCTGAAGCGCGGCGGGAACCTACTGCCTTGCCCCCTGCCCGTCCGCAGGACCCGATGCTCCTTCCCACTGCCGTTCCTGCCCCCGACAACTTTCAGATTCCACAGGGCGTGCCTGAGGATCTGGCGGCCGTCTGGGAGGTCTGGTCTATTCTCAATGAACAGCACGTGGACCGCCGGGATTTTCAGTCCGAGACTTTCAACGAAGCTGCCATCAGGGGGCTGATAGAGGGCACCGGCGACGCGCATTCGGGCTATGTGCCGCCCGAAGCGTTCGAGATCGAGAACCAGGACCTCTATGGTTCGTTTGAAGGCATCGGCGCGAGAGTCGAAATGAGACCCGACGGTAAGCTCTTGATAGTCTCTCCAATCGAGGGGAGTCCGGCGGAAGCGGCAGGGCTAAAACCCGGCGACCTGGTTCTGGAGGTGAACGGCGAAAGCATCGTGGGCCTGAGTCTGCTCGAGGCCGTCAATAAGATCAGGGGACCCAAGGGATCTGAGGTCCGCCTGCTCGTCAAGCATCTCACTCAGGCCAGCGAGGTGGAAATAGTGGTCGTACGCAACACGATTCCTCTGGACAGTGTCCGCGTTCGGAGCAGGCCGGAGGACCGGTTCGCTCACATCAGGCTCACCACTTTCTATGCCAACACCGCCGACGAATTGGCAAAGGCCATCAGGGAGGCTCAGAGCAACGGCGCCGAGGGCCTCATTCTCGATGTTCGCGATAATCCCGGCGGCCTTCTCAGCAGTGTCATTGATGTGACGAGTATGTTCTTGGAAGACGATAGCCTGATTCTGTACGAGTTGGATGGCTTGGGAGACCGGGATGATCACATGGCCCGGAACGCGGGTGAGTTCACCGATATTCCCCTCGTCGTTCTGGCGAACGGCTACAGCGCGAGCGCCTCGGAGATTGTGGTCGGCGCCATTCAGGATCACGGTCGCGCTCCCGTCGTCGGCTCGACCACCTTCGGCAAGGGCGGCGTGAATATCCTGCGCCGTCTGAGCAATGGCGGCGGACTGTATCTGACTATCGCCAAGTGGTACACACCAAGCGGACGTCTGATTGAAGGCAATGGCGTCGAACCGGATCACGAAGTGACCTCTAGGGACAAGAAGAAGGCCGACACGTCCCAGTTCGAGAAGGCGGTTGAAGTCATGCAAGAGCTCGTGGATGGCGCCTAGGCTGCTGTAACTGCGGCTCGGAGGGATGTGCGAATGAGTAAGAGCGGAAACTCTACGATCACACGGAATCGCCGCGCGCGTTACGACTACGACATCGTGGATACCGTCGAGGCCGGCCTGGTTCTCACCGGAACCGAGATCAAGTCCGTCCGCGACCGGAAAGTGAGCCTTAGCGACTCTTATGCGCGTCCTGCTAACGGCGAAATGTGGCTGCACAACCTCCACATTGATGAGTACGCGCCTGCCCACAGGAACAATCACGATCCCAAGAGGCCGCGAAAACTGCTGCTTCACCGCGACGAGATTACCCAACTGACCCGCCAGGTGGATCAGAGAGGTCTGACCCTGGTGCCTCTCAGGCTCTACGTCAGGAACCACAGAGCCAAGTTGGAACTGGCCGTGGCTCGCGGTAAGAAGAGATTCGACAAGAGACGCGCCCTCATCGAGCGCGAACGCGAGCGCGAGGCCCGCGCCGCGATAGGCGCCAGGCGATACTGATTGGAACTCCCGCCGCCCTCCCCTCCCCCTCCCAAAGTTCGGAATCTACCCCCAATTGAATTGTGTTGAATTGTGGGCAAATGAAATGGCCGCCGGTTCAGGGTTCCGGCGGCCATTTCATTTGCCTTTGGACATTGCCATTCCCGCTGCCCGGGAGAATGGTCCATCTTAACTGACTCTCTTTATTTCGATGGTCTCTCCAGGGGCGAGCGCGACGCGACGCACGTTGATGCCCAGCTTGAGTAGCCAGTAGCCCAACGTCGCTTTGCTTACGCCGAGCCGGAGGGCGGTTGAAGAAAGCCCTTCGGCGGTAACCATCTCAGGCAGAATCTTCTCCAGCGGCTGGTGGAACTTCTCTTCGACGGCGATCATCTTCTTGGTTTTGCGGGTCATTTCCTACTCCTCCGCTCTTTGATGTTGTAAGTATTCTAGTATTGAAGGAACACTGTGTCAATACACTTTTCAATACTTTTTCGATTATTTACCATATAAAAGAAATAATTTGAATAAGTCCTGAAATTACTAACTGAGATGAGCATATATATATTAGACGGGTATTTTGCGTTTAATTTAATAGATTTTGTTTCCCGCAAGTCTTGGATACACTCGAATCTCTGTCCTCTTTACCTATCTGCGGGAGACACGCTAAAGCGCTTAGTGGTGATTTCTCGACGGTTGCTCCCCGTCCCACTCTTGTCTCGTATCATCACCCGCGTCTTCCCCTCTATACGTGACCGGTGTGTGCTGAGTTCCCAATACGCCGAGGTTCGGTGGAAACAGCTTGTGTGATACCCTGTCGAGGCCATTGCGCTGGACCTTGGTGTTCTAGGAGTTCCGAATTGAGATTTCCTCTCGCAGAGAGTGTCCGTAGAAATCACGCGATTGAACACGCCACTGTGACGCTGATGCTCGAGCGTGGGATGCGCGCGCCAATGGGAGGCTATTCGATCTCGCCAGGATTCATCATCTGGTCGCGTGCGTCGCTGGAAGATGTGTCGCTCGCGGCGCGCGATGCCTTGGACTTACTCAAGGCAGGTAATTCTGAGCTAGCGATCTCGCCGTACTGTGGCACCAACATCGTGTCTTTCGTGGTAGTGGGCGCTCTCGCCGCGAGGATTTTCGCGGGCTCGAAGAAGGGAATCTGGGCTACCCTGCGCGCCGCTCTCGCCGCCCTCTTGGCGGCTGCTCTTCTGGGAAGGCCGCTTGGACACTTTATTCAGCGCCACTTCACTACCCTACCGCGCGTCGAGGGAGTCGAGTTGGTGGAAATTCGAGAATTATCCAGAACTCCCGTGTCTATTGTGTGGATCCGGACATCCTCGTAGATCAACTAGCCCATCATCTGAAGAGTAACCACACAGGCTGAACCAGGCGCATTGACATATACTTGACCAGTTGATCGCGCTAACAGTAACAGATGTGCCTCGACTGCAACTCCCGGAAGCGCCGAATTTCTGGTGGGTATCCCAGTGTAGTATGACGGTACTCAATATCTTTGTGCCGCTTGGTGTCCTTGGTGGATAGGACCGATGCGTCGCTGCCCACCACTTTTATGACGCTCACCTGCGACTCGCCATTTGCTTGACCCTCAAAAGAGCCGTTGCTAAACTGAACTTGTCGTCCGATTGTGTCCCTGTAGCTCAGCTGGACAGAGCGGCTGCCTTCTAAGCAGCGGGTCGCGGGTTCGAATCCTGCC
>JAAXHY010000356.1 GCA_012270665.1 Dehalococcoidia bacterium | reverse complement strand
GAGGTATGTTGATCCAGAACACCCAGGGCCAGTCGAGATACCTGCTGATTAGCCCGCCCCACAGAGGACCGATGACTCCTCCGGCCTCAGCGGACGCGCCCATAAGGCCCAGCGGCATTGCCCTGCGCTCGGGATTGAAGAGGTCTCCGACGATAGCGATTGAGATGGGCACGAGCGCTCCCGCGCCTATGGCCTGCACCACGCGCGCTGCCACCAGCCACGTCAGGCTATTCGTCAGCGCTGCCGCGGCGGATCCGGCCATGAAGACCAGCATCGACGCCGCGTAGATGTTGCGGTGTCCCAATACGTCGGACATCCGCCCCACCAGGGGCATTGCGGCTACATACCCGAGCAGGTATCCGGTGATCGTCCACGACGCGCGGTCAAGCTCGTTGATCTGTACCCGGAGATCGAACATTATCTCCGGGAGCACCGTGACGATGACAGTCTGATCGTCGGCCGCGATGAATACTCCGATGAATACGGGAAGAAGAGCCAGGCGGCGTTGACGTTTCAGCGCAGCCATATGAGAACGGCTGCGAATCGCAGGAATCCAGGGTATCTGAGGGAGTTACACCCCAGAGATAGACACACAGAACCAGGGGACGTCGCCTTCATCTCCCGATTCGTCGTCCGGATCGTACATGTCGCCAGTGATATTGGCGAAGTCAACATGCCACCTCTCCTTAGCCCATCGAAGCAACACGGCGCGTCGTTCATTTATGGTTGCTACGGTCCAGTCATCCCACTTCTCAGCGATTTCACGCTCTTTAAGCAGCGGCGACTTGTCATAGCAATAGACTTCTGCGCTCTTGTCCCCTTATGTTCGCGAGCTGAAAGACAAGTAGGTATCTCCCGTTGATGGGCTGCTCCATAATACTAGGGACTTATGAAATTTTCTCCACCTCTGAGGTCGTCGAAATCCTCAAGCGCCGCTGTGATACGATGCACGTCATCATCATCGGCGGGTACGCCGATCGACTGCGCTGACCTGGTCACCGAAATGAAGATGATCAAACACCCCTACCAGAACCAAGCTATCAAGGCCAAGATGACTCTCGAAGAAATAATCGGGCGCATAATACCCGTGGACGAACAGGCCAAGCGGGAAGCTCGGCTTAGACAGGGACGCCTGACAAAGCCGCCCGGCAGCTTGGGCCGCCTGGAAACGCTGTCTATACAACTCGCGGGAATATTCCGGACCGAACGTCCCAGTCCACGCGGCAAGACGATCATTGTGGCCGCCGGAGACCATGGCGTAGTGGCGCAGGGTGTCACAGCTTACCCCCAAGAGGTCACGGCCCAGATGGTGCGCAACTTCCTGGAAGGTGGAGCGGCGATCAATGTCATGGCGCGGAAGGCGGGCGTCGATCTGGTAATCGTGGATGCTGGGATGGCCACGCCTCTTCCCGATCATCCCGACCTGCAAGTAATCGCCGTTGGGCATGGAACCGCGGACATCACGCTCGGGCCGGCTATGACGCGCGGACAAGCCGAGGCGTGCGTGACCGCGGGAGTTGGTCTCGCGTTGAAGGCAGCGGATGATGGGGCCGACATCATCGGTACCGGCGACATGGGGATTGGCAACACCACGACGTCGAGCGCCATAGTTGCAGCCTTGACAGGTATGCCGCCAAGTGAGACGACGGGCCGAGGAACCGGACGAACCGATCGGGAGATGGAGCGCAAAATCGCAGTTGTCGAGCGCGCCCTGGATGTCAATCGGCCTAATCCCGCCGACGCTTTGGACGTGCTCACCAAAGTAGGGGGTTTCGAGATCGGAGCGCTAGCTGGCGTGGCACTTGGGGGTGCGCTCGCCCGTCGGGCAGTTGTGCTGGACGGGTTCATTTCCGGCGCTGCGGGTCTCATCGCCCACAGTCTCTGCCCTGATGTTGGAGACTATCTCGTCGCCGCGCATCTGTCGGCGGAAAAGGGACACCAAATTGCTTTGGCGCACATGGGTTTGTGGCCTCTCCTCGACCTGGATATGAGACTCGGTGAGGGCACGGGCGCGGCTCTGGCCATGGGGCTGGTCGAAGCGGCTGCGGCATGCCTGACCGATATGGCGACTTTCGATGAGGCCGGTGTCTCCGACAGAGAACCGACAGACGCAGACAGTCACTAAGATTGAGCGGCTTGCGGCTGGCCATAGGCTTCCTAACGATCTTCCCGCTTGCGCCCAGCCAAGTGACCCAAATGGGGCAGGCACGGGCCTATTTCCCCGTAGTGGGTCTGGCTTTAGGCGGCCTCCTGGCCGGCCTGGATTTCGCGGCAGGACAGGCCTTGCCATCGCCCGTGGTCGGAGCGCTTTTGGTCGTGGCTCTGCTGACACTCACTCGGGCCATACATACCGAAGGGTTCCTCGATTCCTGCGATGGGCTGTTCGGCGGCTATACGCCGGAGAAGCGGCTGGAAATCCTCCGGGACACTCATGTAGGCGCATTCGCCGTAGTCGGCTGCACGGCCCTGCTGTTGTTGAAGTGGACGCTTTTGTCGAGCATTGTCAGCGACATACGTGTAGGAATGATAATCGTGTTTCCGTGCCTGTCCCGCTTTGGGATGGTGGCGACGATGGCCGCCTTCGCATATGTCAGAGCACAAGGAATGGGCACAGCTTTTCAGATGGGAACCAAACGGTGGCAAGTCGCGTTCGGACTCGGTACCGCCGCGATAGCGTCAGGGGCGCTTCTTGGGGCTGCCGGAGCGCTCCTATTGGGCGCAGCTATAGGCGTGTCCCTGAGCTTGGGTCGCTGGATTTCAGGGATGCTTGGGGGAATGACGGGCGACACCTATGGCGCAGTGAACGAGGTGGTGGAAGTGGTCATTCTGCTGCTGGGAATTGCCCTGTTTCATTTGACACCCAGCTTATTTCAGGCGCCCCTGTCATAATCATGCAGTTATAAATGTTCGCGCACAGGAGACGTTTTATACAGCCGCCGATTCTACCCCCACGCACTATTCCCGCGGAATCGGCAATCCATAGGTCAGCAACCATGGCTCGTCGTACTGGACTCCCGCTTTCGCGGGAGTGACGAGACCCCGCTAAATGAGTTTTGCACTTCTCTATCAGAGGCGGGCACGTCAGGTTCAAGTAGGTCGAGTAACATCACGCCATTGCGTGTCTGGCAGCGAGGAGTTGAAACATGGGAGCTTGGTACCTCGTACGACACGGCGAAACCGACTGGAATCGGACGGCCAGGATTCAAGGCCATTCGGACGTCCCGCTCAATGAGCGCGGCAGGCGACAGGCGAATATGCTGGCAAAGAGGCTCGCCGGCTGTAAGTTCTCGTTGGTCTATTCCAGTGATCTTTCGCGCGCAACGGAGACTGCGCGGGCCATAGTCGAAGGCTCTGGGATGCTGATAGAGACCGACCAGGACCTTCGCGAGTTCTCCTATGGGGAGTGGGAGGGCCTCACACTTGAGGAGGTCGAGAGTCGATATCCGACAGCGCTCGCCGAACGTATCGGCATGGGAAATAGCGCATTTGCGACTCCGGGTGGTGAAGACACTGCTGGTGTATTAGATCGTGTGCGACGATTCCACACAAAGGCCGAGAAGCTCCATAACACCGACGAGAACATCCTGATTGTAGCCCATGGAGGATCGCTTCGCGCGCTCCTCATATGTCTGCTGGGCTTGCCGGACGACTATTTCTGGAGTTTTCGGGTTGACTGTGGCAGTCTCTCTATCATCGGTAATCAGCCCGGCGGCTGTATCCTGGAGATTTGGAACGACACCAGTCACTTGACCTCTGAGGAACCTGTAACAGATTAGTAGGCGGAGAT
>JAAXHY010000307.1 GCA_012270665.1 Dehalococcoidia bacterium | reverse complement strand
AGGGCAAGCTGGAACGAGGTGCGGTCGGTGTCGAGGCTGAATGTGGAAACGCTGTCAACCGAGGTGCGTGTGGGCAGGGAACGCTCATAGTCCCTGAAGGTGGTCGCGCCCGGCTGCGAACCCTGCTGGCGTCCCCATGACGATTGAGACCAAGGCTGTGGTGGAGGCGGTGGACCTGCCTGGGGCGCGGCTTGAGGAGCGGCCTGAACGGCCTGCGCCGACTGAGCGGCAGGCACTGGAGGCATAGGCGCGGCAGTCGGGGCGAGCGCCTGAGCGGAGGGAGCTTGGATTGCTCTTTCCACCATAACGGTTTCACCAGAAACCTCGATTTCCTTTACTACCTCTTTCTCCACTACGACGACCTCGCCGGGAACCTGGACTTCCTTGATTACTTCCACCTCCACGATTTTCTCCACCTCCACAACCTGCACGGGCGCTGCGGGAGCGGGCGCCGGCGTGGCTGGCGCAGGGACAGGAACTTCTACTTCTACAACTTTATCAATCTCCTCAGTACTACCGCAGGCCAAAGTAACGGCGCATACGATCATCAATATGGGCAGCAATCCAAATATCCTCGTGAACATCTCTATAACTCCTTGTTCCTATCGCTGAATCCTTTGTCCTGTCTGGACGCGCGGCGATAGTGTGGCGCCGGAGCGTGTACAAACCGAATACCAACATTGGCTCATTCGCCGAAATTTGTGAGTCACATCTGTAACATTCGGCGTGTTAATGCGTGAAGATACGTAAGACTAGGGGCGCCCCACGCTTGTATATGACTTGATTCAATCCGGGATAACCCGTTAACCTCGCTCCGGTCTCGATGAGACGATTCTGATGAAAGGAGGCATATCCATGGCTAAAGGAAGATCCGGCGGCGGCAGAGGTAAAGGAATGACCTCGAAAGCCGCATCGCGTATACAGAGCTCGACTGCCAAGTCTGGTGGTGGCGGAGTTGCCAAAGGTAGCTTTGCGTCGCGCGCTCAGAGCGCCGCGGCCAAGAGCTCGAAGAAGTAACTCGACCGTACTTACGGTAATGAGTTGGGGTGGATTCTTGCTTATAGAGTCCGCCCCCTTTTTATTTGTGCTACCATTTCGGCATCCCTGATTCTTGGTATTCTCTTGCAGACAGCCCGACTTTCCCAGGCCCTACGCCACTCCTCATCACGACTATGACTCCTTGGGCAGGCTCCAACGAGGCGCGCCCCGCCCCCGGACGCTCGCCTACCGACACTGTATAACCCGATAAGACCAATTCGGAAGGAACTATGCGCAGCTATCTGACCCACCTGGAATGTACATACTGCAACAATACCTACTCGGCGGACGAGGCTAACCGACTCTGCGCTGAGTGCGGGAAGGTACTCTACCCGCGATACGATCTTGAGGCAGCGTCCTCAGCGTTGGATAAAGATAAGCTGAGAGACCGTCCGGCGAATATGTGGAGGTACTTCGAGGTTATGCCGGTTCGGGATCCCGCCAACGTCGTCACACTCGGCGAGGGATTCACCCCCATATTCAAGGCAGAGCGATTCGGCCCCGAAATGGGCTGCTCCAACCTCCACATCAAGGACGAGGGGGTGAACCCGACCGCGTCGTTCAAGGCGAGAGGGCTGTCGGCGGCGGTGTCGAAGGCGAAGGAACTCGGCATCACGAAGATCACGATGCCGTCCGCCGGCAACGCCGCGGGCGCAATGACCGCCTACGCCGCCAAAGCCGGAATCGAGTCCTATGTGTTCATGCCGAAGGACGCCCCGGAGGCCAACCAGAAAGAGGTCGTCATCACCGGAGGCGAGCTGAACCTGATTGACGGGCTGATTAGCGATGCGGGCGTCCTGAGCCGCGCGCGCGCCGCCGAAGAGGGCCTGTTCGACGTCTCAACTCTTCAGGAGCCGTACAGGGTGGAGGGCAAGAAGACGATGGGGTACGAGATAGCGGAGCAGTCGGGCTGGACGCTGCCGGACGCCATCATATACCCGACAGGCGGCGGAACCGGCATCGTCGGGATGTGGAAGGCGTTCGCCGAGATGGAGGCTATGGGGTGGATCGGCCCGCGCAGGCCGAAGATGTTCGCGGTGCAGGCAGAGGGCTGCGCCCCCATGGTGCGCGCCTTCGAGCGGGGAACCGAGTTCGCCGAACCCTGGCAGGACGCTCACACAATCGCGCCCGGAATCCGTGTGCCGGGCGGCATCGGGGACTACCTGATACTGAACGCGATACGAGAGAGCGGCGGGGGGGCGCTCACAGTGTCCGACGACGAGATACTGGACTACATGGGCCGAGTGGCGCGGTCGGAAGGTATGTTCATCTGCCCTGAGGGGGCCGCGACCGCCGCCGCCCTCGAAAAACTGCTATCCGACGGCCTGCTCGACCCGGACGAGAACATCCTGCTGCTGAACACAGGCTCCGGTCTGAAGAACCTGGACCTGGTGTAGCTAGCGCACCTCGATCTCGCTGATGTAGGGCGCGTGCACGCTGACCGAGGTCTTCATCATCATCTTGATGAGGTCATGAGTGGGAACGCACTCCGGGCACTCTTCGTTTACGCCGGGAGTATATTCGACGACGAGCCTGCCCCCGGTCGCCTCGATGAACTCGATAGAACCGCCCTCCGAGGCCGCCACGACCTGTACGTTTCTGAGGATGTTGTCAATGCCCGGGTCTGTGTTCACTGCCATTGCTTGCCGCTCCTGAAATATGACTCGGTCTATACTATCATGTATCGGGCTGGGGCTTCAGCCCGACGTGAATGGCGACCGTGCCAAGCGCAAGTCTTCTGGCGGTCACAACATCGAGGCCGGCGTCCTCCATCGCTTCGGTCAACTCGGGTGCCGACATGAATCCCTGGGCCGACTGCGGAAGGTATGTGTAGGCCTCGCGGTCTCCGGCGAGCGCGCCGCCTATCCACGGGGTCACGTACCTGAAGTGCAACCTCGCCAACTGGCTAATCGGCCCCTTGCCATCCTGCCTGACGATCTCCAGCGATACGACTCTGCCGCCCGGTTCGACCACCCGCGCCATCTCACTGAGCGCGCGTGGAACGTCAATGAAGTTGCGTATCCCGAATCCAACGGTCGCGCAGATGAACGAGTCGTCCGGGAATGGAAGATCATGGGCGTCGCCCTCTGTGAACGATACGGACTTGCTGACACCCTGCCGCTCGGCCTTCGGAAGTCCGAGTTCCATCATTTCGCGGGTGAAGTCCAGACCCACGACCGATGTCACCTCCGGCCTGCGCGCGAGGTCGAAAGCGAAGTCGCCCGTGCCGGTAGCTACGTCCAGCGCCCTGCCGCGCAGACCCTCGACTGCCATTTCGGTTGCCATGCGACGCCAGGCGTAGTGCATGCCGCCCGACATAACCGAGTTCATAAGGTCGTATCGGCGCGAGATTCGGGCGAACATCTCGGTTACGTATCGCGCCCGCTCGTCGCCTTTGAGTTGCGCCAATATCCGTTCCTGGGACCTGTTTCGAAATGGACTGCTCAGTACCGTGGACCCAAGTCGACAACAGAGTCAACTCGC
>JAAXHY010000301.1 GCA_012270665.1 Dehalococcoidia bacterium | reverse complement strand
AGCCGAAGCCGTAGCGTCCGCCGTGCTCCTCGTCGGCGCCGGAGCATAGGATCAGGCTGTCCCTGAGAGCGATGTCGTTGCGCTTGATTAGGCGCATAGCCATTACCTGGGCGGCCAGCAGTCCCTTGCAGTCGGACGCGCCGCGGCCATATATGCGGCCGTCGTGTATCTGGGCGCTGAAAGGCGGGAACATCCACTTCTCTTCCTCTTCGACGGGAACTACGTCGGTGTGGGACATGAACATCAGCCTTGCGTCGGAATTTCCGCCCTCGATTCGGGCGATGATGTTTCCGCGCTCCGGCGTTCGGCCCAGGATTTCGGAGTCAATGCCGTCCTCCGCGAGAAAGTCTTTTATGTACTCGCAGACTGGGGTCTCGTCTCCGGTGGGCATGAACCCGGTGTTGACAGAGGGGATTTTGACCAAGTCGCGGTGAAGGGCGATTATCTCGTCTTCCATGCTATCTACCTGCGCGAACATGGCTCTGAGGTCTGACATATCGAATTCTCCTGAATATGGGTCTTTAGGAATAGCGGACTTATCAGAATAGATATTGGGCCATCAGCAGTCCGGCGACGCTCTTGGCGTCCTGGATCTCGCCGAGCCGGATCAGTCTTCCCACATCGGACATCGGGACTCGCTCAAGCGTTATGTCCTCGTCGTCATCGCCCGGCAGTTCGCTCTCCACTAGGTCGCGGGCGAGATAGATGTACAGTATCTCGTCGCAGAAACCGGGGGAGGAGTAGATTCCTCCAAGCGCGCGCAGGTTTCGAGAGGCGTAACCTGTCTCCTCGCGCAGTTCGCGCTGAGCGGTGTGGTCAGGGGACTCGTCCTCTTCAATCACTCCGGCCGGAATTTCCAAGAGATCGTGACCGACAGGATACCTGAACTGGCGGACGAGAAGCACGTTGTCATCGGAGTCAATTGGAATAATGGCAACCGCGCCCGGGTGGTGAATGACCTCTCGAGTAATCTGGCGACCGTCAGGTGTGAGGAGGGTATCAACCCGCGCCTCTACGATGCGGCCTGAGAACACTGTTTCCCGGTTGATGGGTTCGGCGCGTTCGGTCATGTCTTGGTCTCCCCGTATATCAGGACGGCGGCGTGAGGTTATATACAAGCCCCAGTCGACGTGTAAGCTCATTGTAGAAGGCGGTTCTGGGTTTGGAGCGGAGGAATCTCGCCTCGTATGGACTGCGCGATATGGTGACCTCCGACCCCGGACGCAGCGGTACGTCCTCCAGGCCGTCTACGCTTACGAGCGCAGTCTTATCTTCGCCTGTCGAGAGGACTATCTCAGTATCGTGAGGAAGAACCAATCCATCCCGCAGGCCGGTGTGCGCGGCCACGGGCTGGAGCATCATCATGAGCGCTTCCGGGAAGAAGATCGGTCCACCCGCCGAGAGCGCGTATCCCGTGCTTCCGGTGGGTGTGGAGACGACGAGCGCGTCAGCCCTGTACGTGGTCAGGAACTCTCTGTCCACTACGGTGTTTATATCCAGGAGATGCGCCACACCCTCACGTCCGACCACCACGTCGTTCAGGGCGTCCATGCTGAGGACGGTCTTGCCGTCAGCGTCCGTGACGACGGCTCTGAGCATCATTCGTCGTTCGACACGAACGTTTCCGTTCAGATAGCGAGGAAGGCGTTCCTGGGCTTCCTGCACCCTGAGTTCGCTCATAAAGCCGACTCTCCCCATGTTTACGGCGATCACCGGAATCGAGTGCGCGGCAATCGAGTGGATGGTACGCAGGATCGTCCCGTCTCCTCCCGCTACGACGACAAGCGACGTGTCGGAGAACTTGTCTTCGCGCTCCGATACGTCATAGGCGGAAGACACCCATGACCGCCGGCCCAGATCGAGACTGGTCACGAGAGAGTCTATAAGCAGTGGAGCATCATCCACGAGGGCGTTATAGACGAATCCTATGAGGGACATGGATGTTCCCTCACACACCGAGTACGCTTACAGCTGACCTCGCGAGGTCAATCAGAGGAGTGGGATATACGCCGAATACGAAAGTGGCGGCAGCGGTCACGGTGAGAGCCACTCCGGTCGCGGCGTCCGCGACTACCGGCTTGTCTTCGGATGGGTCGCGCAGGTACATCACCTTGACCACCCGCAGGTAGTAGTAGGCAGAGACGACGCTGTTTACCATGCCTGCCACCGCGAGCCATTCAAGGTTGGCGTTGACCGCCGCGCCAAACAGATAGACCTTGGACATGAATCCGATAGTAGGGGGTATGCCGGTGAGAGAAATCATCGCGAACGCCATCGCCGCGGCGAGCAAAGGAGCGCGACGCGACATACCAGCGTAGTCGTCTATCTCATCAGAATCTATTTTGTTGGATACGGCGATGACCGCGCCGAATACCAGCAGGTTGGTGGCGACATATCCGCCGAGGTAGAACAGCACGGCGGATGGGCCGGCGTCCATGCTTCCGGTCTGCGCCCGGGCGGCGAAAGCGGCAAGTCCGACCATCACGTAACCGGCGTGGGCTATGGTACTGTAAGCCAGCATTCGCTTTATGTTGTTCTGCCGGATGGCGACCAGATTGCCGAACGTCATGGAAACGATACTGAGGATTGCAAAGATCGCCGCCCAGTTCTCGCTGAATGCCTCGAACGGGAAGGATATGTAGAACAGCCGAAGTATCACGGCGAATCCTGCGGCCTTGGAGGCCACGGACAGGAAAGCGGTTATAGGGGTGGGCGCTCCCTCGTACACGTCCGGCGCCCAGAACTGGAACGGCACGCTGGAAATCTTGAAACCGAATCCGGCGATGAGAAGCACGACTCCGAAGAGCAGCGCCTTGTTGTCGCCGAACGCCGCCTGCGGGTTCAGGTGACCATCAGACAGCAGTCCTTCGATCCGGGACGCTATGCCTTCGAGTGAGGTGGTTCCAGTGAAACCGTAGATGTAAACCATGCCATACAGAAGGACCGCAGAGCTTATGGCGCTCAGTATCAGGAACTTCATGCCCGACTCTGCGGACCTGCCGTCGCGCAGGAACGCGGCGAGCGCAGCGGATGGCAGGGCTGTCAACTCGAGCGCGACATAGATGGAAATGAGTTCGGTGGCCGACGCGAGGAGCATCATGCCGGAAGTAGCGAGCAGCACAAGGCCGTAGAACTCGCCCTGGAAGCGCCGAATACGTTCGACGTACCCAGTGGACATGAGAATCACCAGCGCCGCCGCCGCGGACAGCAGGAACTTGAAGAACAAGCTGAACTTGTCAACGACCAGCGTTCCGAAGATGCCCTGCATCTGGCTGGCGGAGGAATTGTCCAGGTCTAGCCACAACATGACGCTGAGAATCACCGGAACGGCCAGACCCAGCGCCCCGAATCCGGCAAGCAGGCTCTTACGGGACACCACAAGGTCGAGCAGTATGAGCACCATCGCTATCGCTGCGAGCGACAGTTCGGGAGATAGCAGGTATATGTCGTGTAACGTCATTCTGGGATCGTGTCCCTCTTGTTTACTGTGCGCTCACTACTGCGTTCTGCAGGGAATCTACTATCGGGGCTATTCCAATCGAGAATACGTCCGCAATCGTGGATGGGAAAATTCCAACGACCATGATTGCGATGATCAACGCCGCAACCGGCACCATCTCGAGGGGCGTTGCGTCTGTAAGGTCGTCCAGCCTCGAGTTGCGAGGACCGAACATTACCCGCTGCAGCATCCATAATATGTAGCCTGCGGTAAGTACCACTCCGAACGCGCCAATCGCGGTCAGCCAACTCCATACGGGGAAGGTCCCGAGGAAGACGTGAATCTCCGAAACGAATCCCGCTGTGGCCGGAAGTCCGAGTGAAGCGAGTCCGGCTACTGCCAGCGAAGCTGATAGAACGGGCATATGCACCGCGAGTCCGCCGAGATCGGGAATGTGGCGGGTGTGCGCCCGCTCGTACACGTAGCCGACCAGAAGGAACAGCAGCCCGGTTATCGCTCCGTGGGTGAACATCTGGAGGGACGCGCCGGTCAGTCCGAGTGGTGATACCTGGCCGGCAACGCCGACAGCGGATGACAGGCCGAGAACCACGAATCCCATATGGCTTATCGAGCTGAACGCAATCAGCCTCTTCATGTCCGTCTGTCGCAGAACGACGGAGGCGCCGTAGAGGATGTTTACCACACCTGCCGTCGCCAGCAGCCAAGAGGCGTCGCGCAACACGTCGGGGAACATAGCCGCCGACACTCGCAGCATCCCGTAGGCGCCCATCTTCAATAGCACACCAGCAAGCATCACGCTCGCCGCCGTGGGAGCATCTGTGTGGGCGTCGGGCAGCCATGTGTGCAGCGGCCATATGGGGAGCTTGACCGCGAACGCCACGAAGAGCATGGCGAAGACAATGACAGAGGGAAGCAACAGCCTGCTCCCGCTGATGGCGGCGGGCAGTTCGGTCATGTCGAATGTTCCAGTCGAGAAGAACAGCACCAGGATGCCCACGAGCATGAACGCGCTGCCGAGTATCGTGAAGATGAGGAACTTCATCGCGGAGTATTCGCGACGCCCGCTTCCCCATATTGAGATGAGGAAGAACATGGGGATGAGTTCCAGTTCCCAGAACAGGAAGAACAGGAAGAAGTCGAGCGCAGTGAACACGCCCATGACCGCGCCCTGGAGCGCGAGCAGCCAGACGAAATACTCTCTGACGCGGGTGTTGATACTCCACGAGGCGAATATGGCCACCATTCCGAGCAGCCCGGTCAGAAGCACCAGCGGGGCGCTCAGGCCATCAATAGCCAGGAAATACTGAACGTTGAACGATTCGATGGGAATCCAGTTCGCGGCTTTATCCACAAGCTGGTACTGCGCGGCGCCGTGGGAGGTGTCGTAGAGGAGGAATATCACGAAGGTCAGCGCGAGTTCGACCAGCGACACAATCGTCGCGAACCACTTCACCATGACGGCATTCCGTCCGAACAGCGCGATTAAAACCGCCGCCGCTATCGGCAAGAATACCGCAATTGTCAGCCAGCCTTCGAACAAACCATTTATTCCTTACAGTTGACTCATTCCGTACCAGAGTTTATAGGAACCACAGGTACAGTCCCAACATGACTAGTATTCCTACGGATATGGCGGCTCCGTATTGTTGAAGCTGACCCGTCTGGAGTTGGCGCAGGGGAGTGCCGACGTTGGCGCCAAGCCAGCCTATCCGGTCGGCGGCCCAATCCACCACATTCTTGTCGCACCAGTCCAGTATTCGGGCCGCGCCATTATAGAACACGCGGCGTACAAGAATGTCTTCGTACAGTTCGTCGAAATAATACTTCTCGCTGAGGGTGGTGTAGGCCGATTTGAATCTCCTGCCCATTGCCTCCGCCGACCATTGCTGGCGATAGTACATCATGTACGCGACGAAGATGCCTGATAGCGCGACCGCGGTGGATACCAGCGCCAATATGATATCGAAGTCGGGTATCTTGACTAATACCCACCCTTCGCCCATGAAGTGGGTGAACCAGTGGATGGGAACCAGGCCGAGATCAACGAGCGGGTTGGTGATGAAGCCAGCGAGAATGGCTAGAACGGCCAGAATCGCCATCGGAGCGACCATCACCCATGGGGACTCGTGAAGGCTCACGTGGCCGAGGTGAAGTTCCTCAGATTCGTCACCCGTATCTTGCGCTTCAGAGTCCGCGCCGCCCCTGAAATCGCCGTCGAATGTCATGAACAGGGCGCGGAACATGTAGAACGCGGTCATAAATACAGCCGCGAGACCGAGCAGGTACACGAGATATCCGACCGCGCTTCCGGCGTGGAACGCGCTGGCGAGAATCTCGTCTTTGCTCCAGAATCCCGATGTCGGGAATATGCCCGCCAGCGCGACGCTGCCCGTCAGGAATGTTATATAGGTCCAGGGCATATAGCGCCGCAGTCCTCCCATGTACTTCATGTTGAAGGTGCCGGAGGCGTGATTGAC
>JAAXHY010000463.1 GCA_012270665.1 Dehalococcoidia bacterium | reverse complement strand
TCCCCAGTAT
Source organism: Dehalococcoidia bacterium (assembly GCA_012270665.1). Next base: position 2,403 of record JAAXHY010000463.1, on the reverse strand, counting down.
GCACAGGCCGTGCGTCCGCGCCCCCAGGGTGCGCGGACGCCTCCACACGTTCGACTCTTTCCGGCACCGCGACTACATCTTCATCTGGCTCGCAACCATGTTCTCCTCCGGTGGTTTCTGGCTCCAGCAGGTTATCGTGGGCTGGCTGACCTACGAAGTCACCGACTCCGCCTTCTGGACCAGCGTCGCCCTCGGTCTGGACGCGCTGCCCATCCTGTTCGTCGGTCCTATTGGCGGGCTGCTGGTAGATAACTTCGACCGCAGAAAGCTGATGGCCTTCATATACGTCTATCAGGCGGTCGTGACTCTCACCTTCTCGGCTGTTGTCCTGACCGGAAACCTTCAGGCGTGGCATATATTCGCGTTCATATTCTTCATGGGTCTGGCCTGGGTCGTCACCGACCCTGCGCGGATGTCGCTCATTTCGAACATCGTCCCAAGAGAGAATCTCGTAAACGCTTTCGCGCTGAATTCCATGGCCTTCAGCGTAACCCGTCTTGCGACCCCGGCCGTGGGTGGCGTCCTGATAGCCGTCGCCGGCGCAGGGCCGGCTCTGCTCGTCGAGGCCGCCCTCCAGATTGGCGCCATCTGCGCCGCTCTCGCCTTGCGTGTGGTAACGCTTCCAAAGCCGCGCATGAACCTGGTATCGGTGCGCGATGGACTGCTCGAAGGCGTTCGGTACGTTCTCAATACTCCACTGCTTCTTGGGCTCTTCGCGCTCAACGCCATGCCCGCAATGCTGATCATGCCCTCTGTCAACGGTCTGATGCCGGTGTATGCCGCCGAGGTGTTCGAGGTGGACGCCAGGGGACTCGGCCTGCTGGTGTCCGCTTTCGGAGCCGGTTCCACGCTTGGCACCTTCGCGCTCGCTTCTCTGGGCGACATCAAGGCCAAGGGAATCGCGCTTCTATTGGGCATAGCTGTCACCGCCTCCACGACTATGTTGTTCTCGGTGAACGCTTTCTTCCCAACGGCTTATCTGAACCTGATGATAGTCAGCGCGGCGATGATGATGTACTTCTCCGTGACCAGCGCCGTGGTGCAGGGCACAGTCCCCAACGAGTTCAGGGGCAGGGTGTCCGGGCTCTACATGATCACCTGGGGACTCTTCCCGTTGGGCAGTCTTTTGGCCGGGTGGCTTGCTGAGAACCTCGGAGTGCAGCACGCTACTCAAATCACCTCCGGCATAATGCTCCTGCTTCTGGCCTTCGCAGCTTGGAGGTTCCGCTCGCTCTGGCGTATGCGATAGCGTCAACTGCAAGCGACCCTCATGGGCGCAGATCACATACTCGTCCCGTCGGGGCGTCCCCTTGTGGGCGCCCATCTCAGTCCATCGTCTTGGCTTCCTGCCACAGCGCTTCCTTCGCATCCAGCGTCAGCGTCTCGAAGTCCTGTCCACGTTCCCGCGCCAGCCGCTCCATACTGACGAAACGCGAGTAGAACTTGCTGTTGGACTGGCGAAGCGCCGTCTCCGCCTCTATTCCCAGCCACCGGCTCGCGTTGACCAGCGAGAACAGCAGGTCGCCAAGTTCCTGCTCACGCTCCGCGTCCGACTCCGCCGACTCCAGTTCCCTCAACTCTTCCGCCACCTTGTCGATCACGCCCTGGTAGTTATCCCAGTCGAAGCCCATTCTGGCCGCGCGTCCCTGCACCGCCTGCGCGTAGGCGAGCGAAGGCATCGCCTTGGGCACACCGTCCAGGATTGATCTGTCCGTCCCTTTCATCTCCTCGCGCTTGATCTGGTCCCAGCGCGCGCCGACCTGCCCGCTGTCTTCGGCGACCGCGTCCCCGAACACGTGCGGATGCCTGCGGACCAGCTTCTCGATAGCCACCGCAAACACGTCTTCTCCCGAGAACGTCCCCGATTCCTCCGCAATCTGCACTATCGAGACCGCGTGGAACAGCACGTCTCCGAGTTCCTCGACGACTTTCGCGTCGTCCCCTTCCTCGATAGCCTCCACCAGTTCGTAGCACTCTTCGAGAAACAGGTGCTTCAGCGAATCCGGCGTCTGCTCCCGGTCCCAGGGGCAGCCGTCCGGACCGCGCAGCCTCGCCGCCAGATCCTGTATCCCCTCGAAACTGCTCGCGAAAGTGTCATTCTGACTCAAGGTAATCATCCTCTTGATTTGGCTCATCTTATATCGGTTTACTCGAATTCGGTCGCCCAATAGTAGCACAGCGCCCCGCCCACAACTCGACTGCGAATCGTAGCCGCCGTCTGCCGTATGTTATAGTTGCTGAGTACAGACCAGCGGAGACTCCTATGGCCACGATCAATACGATACATGACCTCTTTCAGCTTCTCCGGGATAATCCGGAATGGGCGGACGAACTGAGGGCCTTGATCCTCACCACCGAGCTCATTGATCTGCCCCGGAAATTCGATGAGTTCGCTGCGGAGAC
>JAAXHY010000031.1 GCA_012270665.1 Dehalococcoidia bacterium | reverse complement strand
CCTCTTCCAACAGTCTGCGTCTATCGTTAAGTTCCACAATCATTCCAAGCGGATATTCGGGCATCTGGTCCAGGGCGGCGGTGGCTGCGATCTGGGAGATGATCGGCGCGCAGATAGCCATGGCGTCCTGTACCTTCAGGGCTTGGCGACATAGTTCGGCGCTCGCGGCCATGTACCCTATCCTCCAACCTGTCATGCCGAACGTCTTGGACAGGCTTCCAAGCGTAATGACGTTATCAACGTAGTCGGCAAGTCCGGCTACGCTGGTGTGTCGCGCCCCGTCGTAGCAGAAGACCTCATAGGCATCGTCGCTGACAACGTAGATGCCTCGTTGGGTCAACTCGCGCGTGATGGTCGCTATCTCCTCAGAGTGATAGACGGCGCCGGTCGGGTTGTTGGGGGACACGATAACCACTGCCTTCGTTCGTTCGCTCAGCGCCGACTCTACATCCTCCATTGTCATTTGGAACCCGTCTTCCTCACCGAGTTGAATCTCACTGACAGTTCCGCCACACAGTTCGATTGCCATGTGGTGATTGAAGTAATAGGGAGACGCTATCGCGACCTCATCGCCGGGTTCCAGTATGGTCGTCATCGCCACCATGAACGCCTGGTTGGAGCCTGGGGTGACAAGCAACTGGGTATCGGGATCGAATGACACGCCGTTAAAATCTCGGAGCTTTCGGGCAATGGAGTCGCGTAGTTCGGGGATGCCAGCGTCAGGACCATAGGTGTGCAAGCGCGGGCCGAAGTTGTCCAGCGCGTCTCGCACAGCGTCGAGCATCTGCGGAGGCGGGCCAAAGAAGGGCACGCTTTGACCAAGGCTGATCACGTCGCCGCCTTCAGCATTCATCCGGCTCATGTGGGTATTGAGCGCGTCAATTGGCGGCATAGCCACGCTTCGCACTCTATCTGGAATGGTTATCATTTGAGATGCCCCCTTCAGCTTGCAAAAGGGATTATAATGCGAATGACCATGATTCGCAGAGAGGCTCTATAGTATGACTTCACAGAGATCGGCCAACGATATTGATCCAAAGACGCTGAACGCGCTGGAGTGGCGTTGTATTGGGCCACCGAGGGGCGGGCGCGTCGTCGCGGTGGCCGGAGACCCCGTTGACGCGGGAACTTTCTACTTCGGAGCGTGCGCGGGCGGAGTGTGGAAGACCTACGACGGCGGGACATACTGGGAGAATGTGTCGGATGGGTACTTCAAGACGGCGTCGGTGGGCGCGATAGCGGTGTCGGACTCGGATCCGAGCGTGATCTACGCGGGAATGGGCGAGTCGACCATCAGGCTGGACGTAACGCACGGAGACGGGGTTTACAGGTCGAACGACGGAGGCCATTCGTGGGTCCACTTGGGACTGGAGGATACGCGGCACATCTCGCAGGTCAGGATTCATCCCACCGATCCGGACACCGTGTACGTAGGAGCGCTGGGCCACGCCTTCGGACCGAACGACGAGCGCGGCGTGTTCAGGTCGAAAGACGGCGGCAAGAACTGGGACCAAGTCCTGTTCGTGAGCGATAACGCGGGCGCGGGCGATTTATCTATTGACCCAAGCAACCCGCGGCTGCTGTTCGCCGCGATATGGCAGGTGCGCCGTAACTTCTGGAACCTGACCAGCGGCGGACCGGACAGCGGCTTATGGCGGAGTACGGACGGCGGAGATTCCTGGGAGGACGTATCTGGCAATCCGGGCCTGCCGGAAGGTCCTTACGGTAAGATAGGCGTGGCGGTCTCCCCCGCCAAGCCGGGCCGAATCTACGCGACGATAGAGGCGAAAGAGCCGGGCGTGTTCAGGTCGGACGACTATGGCGACACATGGGATCTCGTGTCCGACGACCGCGACCTTCAGGGGCGTCCGTGGTACTACCAGCATATCTTCGCAGACCCACAGGACGCAGACACAGTTTGGGTATTGAACTACTCGGCGTGGAAGTCCAGCGACGGGGGCAAGACGTGGGTGGAGGTGAACACTCCACACGGAGACAACCATGGCCTCTGGATAGATCCACGGAATCCGAGACGGATGATAGAGGGGAACGACGGCGGGGCGTGCGTAAGCTACAACGGAGGCGAGACGTTCTCAACTATCTACAATCAGTTGACGGCGCAGTTCTACCACGTAACGACCGATACGCAGTTCCCGTACCGGGTCTATGGAACACAGCAGGATAACAGCGCGATAAGCGTTCCGTCTCGCTCGCACAAGGGGGCTATTCCATGGGGCGACTGCTACACGGTCGGAAGTTCTGAAAGCGGGTACATAGTAGTTGATCCAACCAACCCCGACATAGTCATATCCGGCGCAATTGGATCATCGCCCGGGGGTGGCGGGAATATGCTGCGCTACGACCACTCGACCGGGCAGGTGCGGATCATCACGGTGTGGCCGGAACTGAACACGGGATACGGGCCCGTTGACGCGCGGTACAGATTCCAGTGGACATATCCCATACAGTTCTCCCCACACGATCCAGGCGTACTCTACGCGACGGGTAACGTGGCGTTCAGATCAACCGACCAGGGTGGAAGTTGGGAGCCCATCAGCCCCGACCTCACGCGCAACGACCCGGACAAGCTCCAGCCATCCGGCGGCGACATAACCGGGGACGCATCGGGCGCTGAGACGTACTGCACCATCTTCTCGTTCGTGGAGTCGCCGCATGAGAAGGGAGTCTTCTGGGCGGGTTCGGACGACGGGCTTGTCCATATATCGAGGGACAGCGGCGCGAACTGGGAGAACGTCACCCCTCCCGACCTGGAGGAGTGGACGCGCGTGGACATGATCGAGGTGTCGCCACACGATCCTACGACCGCTTATATGTCAGCGACGCGGTACAAGTTCGATGACAACAGGCCGTTCCTGTTCAAGACTTCGGACTACGGCGCGACCTGGAAGTCCATCACAGGCAATCTGGGCGATCACGACTTCACGCGCTGCATCCGCGAGGATGACGAGCGCCCGGGGCTGCTGTACGTAGGAACGGAGACCGGCATCTACGTGTCGTTCGACGACGGTGACAACTGGCATTCGATGCGGGGCAACCTCCCGGTCGTGCCGGTGTATGACCTGGCTATCAGGGACGACGACCTGGTAGCGGCGACGCATGGGCGCAGCTTCTGGATCCTGGACGGGCTGAGCCAATTGAGGCAGGTATCCGCAGAGTTCTCCGATGAGGATATGCACCTCGTCAAGCCCGCAACGAAGATACGGATGGCGGCTCCGTTCAGAGGGCGCGGCGGCAGCGCCGCCAAGAACTACCAGCTTTCTCTTGGGGCCGCCGTAGCGTTCATGGATACCAAAGAGCCGAATGGCGAGTTCAAGCGCAAGATGCTGGACGCGGGCGACAACGGGCCAGGCGGCGCGCGGGTGTGGTACTGGCTGAAGGGGAGGCCGGAGTCGGACATCACGCTTACGTTCCTGGACGCGGACGGCGCGGAGATCAAGAGTTTCTCGAGCGCGAAGCAAGAAGACGGAGAAGACGACGATTCCAACGGCCCGCGCGTCCCCGCAGAAGCCGGAATGAACAGGTTCGACTGGAATATGCGGTATCCGGGAGCAAACAAGGTTCCAGGGGACAAGACAACTGAGGGAGTGGGACGCGGACCGCTGGCTCCGCCGGGAACGTACCAGGTGAGGCTGAGTGTCGGAGAGCAGTCGCAGATACAGAGCTTCGAGATGGTGAAGGACCCGCGCGTGGAGGCGACGCAGGAAGACTTCGACGCGCAGTTCGAGTTTCTCATCCGCATCCGCGACAAGATTTCGGAGACGCACGACAACATCAATAGGCTACGGAGCGCGCGGTCCCAGGTCGAAGAGTGGGCGAAGCGGGCCGGAGGAACGGCGGCTGAGGAGCCCGTATCGGCTGCGGCAGACGCGCTGAAGGAGAAGCTGAACGAGGTTGAGGGAGCTCTGATTCAGAC
>JAAXHY010000009.1 GCA_012270665.1 Dehalococcoidia bacterium | reverse complement strand
CCGTCAGAGAGCGATTCGAGATAGGATGTGTCCCGACCGACTCCTTCCGGGGCGCGTCCGGGCTGCCGTTTCTCGCTGTCACCGACGGCAAGCATCAGCTGATGCCGCGCCACGAGGGTTCGTGGAACGACATGGGCCGCCGCCAGACCGAGTATCTTCAGGCTACCGCCCGGAGCTACTTCCTGTGGAGCTGGACTAACCCAGAACCGGACGTACAGGTGGAATCTATACGGATAGCGTCCAAGGGCCCCGCGTTCGTGATTGCCGGAGTGACCTTGAGCCACCTGGACGAACATCCCTTCGCCCGCCAGGGGCGTCGAGAGGCAAAGATCACGATCACCGACCCGGTATTGGCCTCCAGTCCCTTCGATCTCGAAGTGGATGTGGACAGGGGCGACTCCACCTACGCCTTTCCGCTGCCCAAAGACCCGGACGAGGGCTTCCTAGCGGGGTATCACCGCGGATTTGGCGAACAGGACAACGACGAAGCCAGCCCGTCGTATGCGGAGATCTCCGCTGTGCCATCGGCGACCGTCTCTATCAAGCGGAAGGGCGAGTCCATCGGACAGTTGTCCTGGGGTGAGGTCGAGGATAAGGGAAATGCAGAGACTTCCAGGGTCCGAATGGAGCTGACGGACCGCGGACGCAACTGGGTGAAGGTGACGGTCATTGACGACGACACCGGCAGACCCGTCCCGTGCCGGGTACATTTCAGGTCGCCGGAAGGGATTCCATATCAGCCGCACGGACATCACAACCAGGTCAACTCCAATCTCGACTCCTGGCACGTGGACGTGGGCGGAGATGTACGCCTCGGACATATCACCTACGCCTACATTGACGGCCGGTGTGAAGGCTGGCTTCCGCGGGGAGACGTGATCGTTGACGTGGCGCGTGGTTTCGAATACGAGCCTCTGCGGACCAAAGCGCGGATCGAGCCGGGCCAGCGACGACTGGAGTTGCGAATCAAGCGCTGGATAGACATGAACGCTCGGAGGTGGTATAGCGGCGACTCCCATGTCCACTTCCTTTCGACACAGGGCGCGCACTTCGAATCTCTCGGCGAGGACCTCAACGTGGTCAATCTGCTTCAGTCCCAGTGGGGCAGCCTGTTCACAAACACCGAGGACTTCACTGGCCGCGCAAGCATTACCCGCAATGGCAACAATATCGTCTATACCTCGCAGGAGAACCGCCAGCACTTCCTGGGGCACATGATTCTGTGGGGTCTGAAGGAGCCGGTCATGCCCTGGTGTTCGGACGGCCCCGGAGAAGCCGAGATTGGCGGACACATGGAGACCACGCTGGCGCACTGGGCGGACGAAGCGCACGCGCAGGGTGGGTGGGTGATCAACCCCCATTTCCCCAATCCCAACGGAGAGCCGGCCGCGCTCGTCGCCACCGGGCGGTTGGACGGTGTGGAGATGCTGCGTCAGACCCGTCCCAACCATATGGAGTACTACCGCTACCTGAACTGCGGCTACCGCCTGCCTCTGGTGGGCGGCACGGACAAGATGATGAGCAATGTGCCGGTCGGTCTGTATCGCACCTACGCTCGTTTGCCAAACGATCAGGAATTCAACTACGAGAACTGGTGCAACTCTGTCAAGGCGGGTCGAACCTTCCTGAGCGGCGGGCCTATCATTCATCTATCGGTCGAGGGCGGGGAGGTCGGCGATGCGCTGTCCATATCCGGCCCGGGAAGCGTGGAAGTGGAGGCATGGTCCGAGAGCGTCCTGCCCGTCTTCTCACTTGAGATAGTCCAGAACGGACGAGTAGTCGCCCGCGCTGAGAGCCGCAACGGAAGTCGCAGGCTCAAGCTGAAGGAGAATATCAGGATAGACGGTCACTCATGGATCGCCGCTCGCACGGGCGCGTTCGACTACTTCGACATCGTTCCGCATCACGATGTGTGGAACCGGGGTGTGTTCGCGCATACCTCGCCGATCTACGTCGCCTGCGGCGGCGAGTGGGATATGTTCGACCCGGCCACTGCCCAGTATATGCTCACGCTCATAGACGGCGACTTGGCATACATCAGGGAGACCGCGGGTGTACGTCCCGCTGGATCAGTAACTCATCGGCACGGCGAGGACGATCACCAGGCGTACCTTCAGAGGCCGTTCCTGGAGGCGAGGGACGCGATCCTGAGCAGGATTAGGAGATAGCGATGAGCAGCGCGTTGGTAGCCAACCTGATCGTGCAAGTGGGCAGACGCGTCAGACGCGGCACTCCGATTGACCAGGCCATGCGACACACCGTCGCTCAATACTGGCAGAGCATAGACCCCGACACGATTCGCGATGCCGAGCGCGACGCATGGGAACTGATGAACGAAGTGGTCGGCGAGAAATACCCAAACGGCTCGGACATCCGGGACATCGAAGACAGCGACGAACTTCTGCGATTCGTGAGATCGGCCCAGCAGAAGGCCCGTGGAACGGACTAGACGGTTCCGCCCGCCCGCGTATCTGCACGGCGTTGGTTTCACTGCCTCGCCCGGTCAGTCCTCGCGGCGAACCTACTGTGAGAATCCAATTCCATGCAACGAGTTGAACTCTATGGTGTTGTATGGTCTTGGGAGGATTAGAGTACCTATTGAAAGGAGCCACGAAGTTGGCGAAAACCGGAATCGTACTCTACCACGGTATAGACAGCGGTGAGGAGCTCTCCGGCTACGCGCGCATGGCCGAGGACGCCGGCTTCGACTCCCTCTGGGTCACCGAGCGATACTTCCACGAAGAGACCTTCTCGATGCTCGGCTATCTCGCCGCCCGGACCGAGCGCGTCAGGCTCGGCGTCGGAGTCGTCAACCCCTACACCCGCAATCCCGCCCTTATCGGAATGGGAGCCGCCACCCTCGACCGGATCAGCGGCGGCAGGATGATGCTCGGACTCGGTCGCAGCGACGCCGAGGTGATCACGAGACGCATGGGCATGGACTACCATGCCCCGCTGTCCAGGCTGCGAGGCACGGTCGCCTCGCTCCGCCGCATGTGGAGCGGAGAGCGAGTCTCCGACGAGTTCGCCGGCGTCAGACTGACCAACGTCGGCCTCGCGATCCATCCCGTTCAGGACGCGCTTCCCGTCTATTTGGCCGCAATCGGCCCCAGGGCGCTCCGGCTCGCCGGTGAGGTGGCGGACGGAGTTCTTCTCAACGCATACGCCCCTGTCGAGTACATACGCTGGGCCGTAAACGAAGTCAGGGAGGCCGCCTCCAACGCTGGCCGCGATCCGGCCTCGATAGACATAACCTGTATGCTCATAGTCCGCCTGACCGATGACCCCGACACCATGCTGCCGTCCCTGCGCGAGCGTGTCGCCCGCCTGATTGCCGAGTCGTTTGTAGGGGAAGTTCTGCTGGGGCAGGGAGGATTCGACACTTCCATTCTGGCCCCCGTCAGGGAACTCGTTGCGTCTGGAGACGAGTCCGGCGCGGCCCGCTACGTCTCCGAAGAACTCGCCGAAGCCTGCTACCTCCTCGGCGACGCCGCGAGATGCCGCGACCGAATCCAAGAGTACACCGACGCCGGCGTTGACACCCCACTCCTGCTGCCCAGGCTGGAAGCGTTCGAGCAGACCGTCGAATCCCTCGCCCCGATATAATGACCACGACTCCGTTCGCAGTGATGGAAAGGAATCCCATGCAATACCGAACCCTGGGCAGGACCGGCCTGAAAGTCTCGCTCCTCAGCCAGGGCACCGGGGGCCCGAGCCAGTTCGGACAGAAGCGTGGACTCCTCCAGGCTGAACAGGACCGCCTCATTCACAGGTGCCTCGATCTGGGCATCAACCTCTTCGACACCCACGAGAGTTACGGCGACAGCGAGGCTATTCTCGGACGCTCACTGGAGGGTGTCCGGCGCGATGACTACATACTCGTGACCAAGTGGGCCTACCCCCGCGACGGCGATCCCACCGGCGACCCCGAGGAACTCACCCGCTCCGTAGAGCGCAGCCTGCGTCGCCTGAATACCGACCATATAGACGTGATGCTATTTCACGGTTTGCTCGCCGAGCGCCACGACATGGTGGTCGAGCGTTACATGCCCGTCCTCGAGCGACTCAGGGAGCGCGGTCTCGTAGGGCATCGAGGATTCAGTCTTCGTTACATCGTTGACCCCGCCCAGTGCGGCGCTATTGCAGGGCTGACTAAGGCCCCTGACCTCTGGGACGTCATCATGCTCAAGTACGGCATACTCAACCAGCACGCCGCAAAGGAGATGCTTCCGCTCGCAATCCAGCACGACATCGGAATCCTGAACATGGCCGCCGTCAGGATAATATTGCCTAATCCTCAACTGCTGGAACAGACGATGGTGGAATGGAAATCCCGTGGCCTTGTCCCGAGAGACGCCTTGCCCGACAGGAAGCCGCTCGACTGGCTGCTTCACGACGACGTGGAATCGGTAATCGCCGCCGCTTACAAGTTCGCCGCCGACCATCCCGCCATATCCACCGTCATAACCGGAACCTCCAACCTCACGCACCTCGAATCCAACGTCCGCGCCATGGAGAACCCAGCCCTCGACCTCGCCGACAGCGCCCGCCTTAAGCGCCTGTTCGGGCATATCGTCGAGTACGCCTGAACGAAAGCCGAGACCATTGGCATGTCCACCTGCATTGACGACCTGGTTCCCGAAGGCGCCGAAGCCGGCGTCGGCCTCGCGCTGCAGGACAGTCTAGGCAGGTATTTGTTCTTCCTCGCCGGAACCAAGTTCGACTGTCCACCCGGAGAACTCTTCTACGCCGGCATCGGCGGCCACAGGGAGGAAGGAGAGACCTGGGTCGAGTGCGCCCACCGCGAGGCCATAGAGGAAATCGGCGTGGATGTGGAACTGATTCCATCCAATGACACTTGGATTGTCTCCTCAGATGGCGGGGCAGAGCGCGCCGTCGTATCCGACCAACCCCGTCCCGTGGCCCTGTACCGGATGATACATCCTGAAGGCGTTCCCCGCGCCGGAGAGACATACCATATCGTCATCTACAAGGCGGCTCTCCTCGAACAGCCCACGGAGATGCCCGTCGAAGAGGTCAGTGGTGTCATCGCTCTTACTCTGGAACAGGTAATCCTGGGACCCAAGCGAAGACCCTCGCTCTCGGAATTGATCTATGAGGGCGCCGACCTCGTCGCGCCCAACGAGCCGGTGGACTTGAACACTCGCCTTTACCCCATAGGCGCCGCCGCTGCGCTCGCCGTGACACTGGGAACTGGACCCTGTTCGTAAATGGTCTCGAACATTGCCGGGCCGGTCTCGGTTCTGTGACTGCACACATGTGAACGGTCCCCAACTCGCCCTTCTGAAGACGTATTCGACCACCAAATACACACCCTCTTGCCCACCAGTTCGTATCGCTCTTCGGCCAACTCACGCGCATCCGCGCATCCTTGCCGATAGCTCTCTTCAATGGCCGAGACCACAACCGCGTGTGGTCGCTGTGTTATCCTAGACAGAATCAGCCATCCCGCGAAGGTATAGTCCATGTTCGTTGTAGGCACGGCAGGCCATGTTGACCACGGCAAGTCCACGCTCGTCCAGGCGCTGACGGGGATAGACCCGGACCGTCTGGCGGAGGAGAAGGAACGCGGCCTGACGATAGACCTGGGTTTCGCGTGGCTGGAATTGCCGGGCGGCAACGAGATAAGCATCGTGGATGTTCCGGGACATGAGCGGTTCGTGAACAATATGCTGGCCGGGGTGGGCGGGATTGACCTGGCGATGCTGGTGGTGGCGGCGGACGAGTCGGTGATGCCGCAGACGCGCGAGCACCTCGCCATTCTGGACCTTCTCCAGATACCCAGGGGCTTGGTGGCGCTCACCAAGAGCGACCTGGTTGACGAAGAGTGGATCGAACTCGTGACCGCCGACATCGAGGACACGATTGGAGGCACAGCGCTGGAGGGCGCGGCTATCATCCCTGTATCCGCGCAAACGGGCGACGGTCTGCCGGATCTCGTGTCGGCTATCGAAGCGATGCTGAGCGGCATACCCGCCAAGCGCGACCTGGGACGTCCCCGCCTGCCGATAGACCGATCTTTCACCATAACCGGATTCGGCACGGTTGTGACAGGTACGCTGATAGACGGGTACTTGGATATAGGCCAGGATGTCGAGCTCCCGGTCTCGGGCGAGAGTACGCGGATTCGCGGTATTCAGACCCACAAGAGCAAGGTGGAACGCGCGGAACCCGGCACCCGCGTCGCCGCCAACCTGATAGGCGTGTCCCACGACGAGATTTCGCGCGGCGAGGTGCTGACGCTTCCCGGCTGGCTGCGTCCCACGACCGCGTTCGACGTTCACCTGAGGGCGCTGTCGGACGCGCCGAACCCGCTTCGGCATAACATGTACGTGACGGTACACACCGGATCGAGCGAGTCGGTGGCACGGCTGCGGCTGTTCGAGGAGGACAGCGTCCAGCCCGGCGACAGCGCGTGGGCTCAGCTCAAGTTGGACAGCCCGATAGCCGTGGTGAAGGGCGACTACTTCGTCATACGCTCGAACATGACCACGCTGGGCGGCGGGAACATAGTGGATACGCACGCGCCCCGACCTCGTAGGCGTCACAGACCGACCATCGAGCGGCTGGAGATCATGGAGCGCGGCGATGACCGGGAGGTACTGCTGAAGACGATAGAGGGCCTGGAACCCGCAGAGTTCGGGGCGGTGGTCAATCGCGCGAACATGAACGCGGACAGCGTGAAGGCGGAGCTTGAGCGGATGGCCGCGGACGGCGGGGTTGTCGCGCTGGGAAGCGGCAATATCAACCGCGCCACGAGGCTCTACACGGCGAACGGCTGGAAAACGCTGACCGAGCGAACGCGCGCCGCGCTGGGAGATTATCACCGCCAGTTTCCGCTCCGCGCCGGCCCGCCCAAGGAGGAGCTTCGTTCCCGTCTCAACCTGTCCCCACAAGTGTTCAACGACGCGCTCAGGATCCTGAACGAAAGCGGCGTGACAGCCGAAGACGGCTCGACGGCGCGTCTGCCTGAACACGAACCCAGCATCGGGGATTCCCAGCGCGAGCTTGTTGACGACTACCTGCGCCAGTTGGACTCCGATCCGTTCTCTCCACCCACAGACATCGTGATAGACCCAGAGGTCGTGAACCTGTTGGACGAGAGGGGCCAGGTTGTAAAAGTGAGCGAGAGCGTAGTCTTTTCCGCTTCGGCCTACGGCGAGATGGTTGATAGGATATCCGAGTACCTCGACAGTAACGGGGAAATCACAGTAGCCGACGTGCGCGATCTTCTGGGCACGAGCCGCAAGTACGCGCTCGCGCTGATGGACCATCTCGACCACGCGCGAGTCACCCGTCGTGTCGGAGATGTGAGGGTACTCAGATAAGCGCGGCATTTCATTGATGCCCGTTGGTGGAGGCCGGAATGGCCGCTGACAGCGCAAATCGAACAGACTATCGGCTCACGCTGGCGCTGGACGCAAAGTCCTTGCCTGTGTCCTATGTCTCCTCGACGCTCAGGGTCATACAGGCCGCGCTGCGGGACTTCGCCAGAAGCGTCGAGGGAGGCGAGTCGCTGTTCGGAGGGCAACCCCAGCCGGTTCTGCTGCTGGACGCGGTAACGTCGGATGAGACCGAGATCGTCTTCGAGCTCTACTTCGCCGATCCCGAAGACGACGCTCCGATGCCCGAATTGTCCGCGCAGGCCTTCGAGGTGTTCATGGTTGGCTTCGGCAAGATGCTGAAGCGAATGCCCCAGCGCGACCTGTGGGGAGCGATGTCGAGCGGCTCGGGCGCGCCCAGGTCGGGGACTGAGACGGACCGCAGGCTGAACGAACTGCGGACTGAGTTGCGGCATTTCGGGCGCGCGGTCCTGAGACACGGTTCACGCTCGATTGCTTTTGACGGGGACCAGCTGGAGATTGAGTGAGCCATTAGTCTTCGCTCTCGACGATCCCGACCAGCAACCCTTCAACAGGGATCAGCCTCTGATTGACAGGATCAACGCCCAGTCCGAATATTTCCAGGGTCACCGCCCCCAGAAGGGCGTCTGAATCATCATCTCCGAATATAACCGGACTGGTGCGAACCATGTCTCCAATTCTCATTGGAGCTTCACTGACGTCACGCATCACGCTCTGTCCATTTGCCAGTCTGAAGCTCAAATTTCCAAGCGGAACGATGCCCAAAGACCTCAGCAGTGATTCAGGCAATTGTGTGTAGGTCGCGCCAGTGTCTACCAGGGCATCTACATACTCAAAGTGACTGCCGCCTTGGGCGCTTACCCCTAGTGTAATTCTGAAATTGCCCAATGATCGCTCTCCTCGGAGAATTCCCGAACTGACTTGGCTGTGAATATCAGCGCAGCGGCAGAACCTCCATTACCTGCGGGTTGACTAGGTTCATGGGCTGGCGACCGTCGAGGACAGCGGCCACTTCGACGCCGTATCGCCTGGGACGAAGCTCCATCGAAAGCTCGGAGTAGTGGGCGGCGTGGGGAGTGAGGACGACGTTGGCCATGCCGAGCAGGGGGTTGTCGGGGTCGGGCGGCTCCTGTTCGAGCACGTCCAGGCCGGCGCCCAGTATCCAGCCCTCCTGGAGCGCCCTTATCAGGGCCTGCTCGTCCACCACCGGCCCGCGCGAGGAGTTGATGAGGATGGCGGTCGGCTTCATCTTGCGAAGCGCGTCCTCGTCAATCAGGTGGTATGTGCCGTCGTCGAGCGGCGTGTGGACGGATATGTAGTCGGACTGTTCCAGAAGCTCGTCGAACGACACGGACCTCGCGCCCACGGCCTCGAACGCTTCGTCGGATATGAACGGGTCGTATGCAATCAGGTCAACCTCGAAAGCCTTGATGCGCCTGGCGAACGCGCTGCCGATGCGCCCGAGTCCGACCACGCCGGCCGTCTCAGTGTGCAGCGGCCCGACCGGGGCGGAGATTCTCGGCGTCCAGCGGTTCTCGCGCACGCTGCGCTCCTGTTCGAGCAACTTGCGGTTGATGGCCAGGAGCAGCATCATCGCCTGGTTAGCCACCTCGCGCGTCCACAGGTCCGGCACGTTGATGACCGCGATCCCGTTGTCCGAGGCTGCTGGCACGTCTATGCAGTCGAAACCCACACCCGTCCTGAGCACTGCCTTGCAGCGGTCGTAGGACGAGAGCACCCTCCGCGTTATCGGGG
Organism: Dehalococcoidia bacterium; assembly: GCA_012270665.1. Next base: position 1,604 of record JAAXHY010000009.1, on the reverse strand, counting down.
CCTCACTCACGATCAGCGCGTCCGCGTCCGCGGTCTGCTCGATGATCTCATCCTCGGTCTCCAGGCGCGGCAGCGGCACAAGCTGCGCGCCTACCTTGTCCAACTCCTCGATGGTGTCGGCATGGTTTGCGCCCGGGTTCTGCCCGCCGATGAAATAGACAGTGAATTTCGTGTCTGACATGGTTAGTCTGTCCTTAGGATTGTGATGTGGGGATTGTAGCATGTCTGATATACTCACACCCCAATGTACTATCGAGAATCTGGAGGGACAAGATGGTTCAGCGACTTGCGACACTCATTGTTCAGCCTGTAGATTCGTACAAGTTCACTGGTTTGTACGAGATGAGCGAAGCATCTCTCTATTTGCGAGCTAGCAGAGAAGCGGATCGGATTTACCGAGTAGATTCGACAAAATTGATCAGGTGGATACGAAAAGGACTATCTGACCGGGATTTGGTTGGCGTAAGCGGGGCAGACTTGCTGATTGGATTCGAGGATCTGATCTCTTTACGTGTTATAGCCGCGTTGAGGTCTGCGGGGGTTTCCTTCAAGGTGATCTATGACGCAGAGAAATGGTTGCGCAAAGTTTCTGACCACCCACGACCGTTCGCTACCGAGGCGATGTGGACCGAGGGTTCGCAAGTCTTTGTTCAGATGTGCGATCGGCTCATTGCGGCTTCGCGCGCAGGTCAAATGGCATTTGAACACTTGAAAGATTGGTTGATACCTGTACATGGACTAGCTTTTGACTCGCATGGAGTTGTGATAGATTGGGAACCTCAGGCGGGAGTATTGTTATCGCCCGATATCCAACTTGGGTCGCCATGTGTCAAGGGGACCAGCATACCTACCAGCGCCGTATGGGGAATGGTCGAGGCAGGAGACTCGGTGGAGTATGTGATGTCAGCCTATCGTCTTGAACGCGAAGAGGTCGAATCCGCAATTGAGTGGGAGAACAAACTACGGAGACTTGAACACCCCGTCGCCGTTGGTTTTGATTGACCAATCCATGGTTAATGCCATAGCGGATGCCTTAGCTCTAGTGGGGATACCCGCGAGGAGTGCGTATCAGGTATTCGATAACAAAGACAACGTCAAAGATGAAGAGATAATCGCGTGGCTGGGACAGTTGGGGCCGGCCGGCATCTGGGTTCATGTGGATGATCGAGCAAAGAAGATGCACAAAGCGGATATCGTGTCTAACCGAATCAGCACGATATGGATTAGACGAAAGGGAGGAAAAATGTCTGCTCGCAGCCAGCTAAGGCTACTCTCTTACGTTGTTCCCTATGCGCTTGAAAACTATGCCCCATTTGAGCGCCCGTTCCATATAACCGCGCGTGAACATGGGAACGAATTGCGTCCGAGATTCAGAATAGAGGCCTATAGGCTATGAGACGGGTGTAGTGTTTCATCTGCCAGCGGCCATCCGCGCGGCATAGCCTTCGAGACGGGCGGGGGCGTCCGTCATGGACTCGAGGCCCTCTTCCAACTTCGGAAGATACTTCGGGGGCATAGCGACCAGGAACAGGTGGGGCGGAACGCCCGTGTACAGCCTCATCCCGACACAGCCGAGGGACAGCGCCGGTTTTCCATGCTGGTGG
>JAAXHY010000258.1 GCA_012270665.1 Dehalococcoidia bacterium | reverse complement strand
TGGCCAACCATCCCCTGGGCGCCGCCGCCGGCGCGGAGATGCTGGCGGCCGGCGGCAACGCGGTCGATGCCGCCGTGGCCACGGTCTTCGCGCTGAGCGTGGTGGAGCCGATGATGGTGGGCATCTTCGGGGCAGGATTCATCAACTACTACGACGCTGCCAGCGGGGAGTTCGTGAACATAGACAACTACTCGGTCGCCCCGGCGGCAGCCGCGCCGGATATGTATGAGACTGTATCGGATACGTGGCCGGACTATATGGAGACGGCAGACAGAGCCAATCTCGTAGGATACAAGTCGGTGGGCGTTCCGGGCGCGCTGATGGGATGGCGCTACGCGGAGGAGAAGTTCGGCAGGCTGGGGCTGGATACGGTCATCCAGCCCGCTATACGCTACGCGGAAAGAGGCTTCGCGGTCAGCCGCTATCTGGCGGACATCATCCGAATGAATCAGGAAGACCTGGCGATGTTTCCGGCGAGCGCGGAGGTGTTTCTTCCGAACGGGACTCCGCCCTCTGTCGGTCAGACGATAGTGAGGTCGGATTACGCACGGACACTGGAGGCGGTGGCGTCGGATGGGTCGGACGCGCTGTACCGGGGACGCATCGGCGAGATGGTGGCCGCGGACATGGCTGTGAACGGCGGCATCATCACGGAGGAGGACTTCGAGAACTACCGCATACACCTGAGGGAGCCCGTGAGGGGCGCTTACAGGGGGTACGACATCGTATCGGTAGCGCCGACCAGCTCGGGAGGGACGGCGATCATCGAGATTCTGAACATACTGGAAGGTTTCGACGTGGCCTCTCTCGGATTCGGGACGGCGGAAGGCGCGCACCTGCTGGCGGAGGCGATGAAGATAGCGTTCGCGGATAGGTTCGAGTACATGGGGGACCCGGCATTCGTGGAGGTTCCGGTGGGCGCGCTGACGGACAAGGGGTACGCCGCCGCGCGACGAGATGAGATTGACGCATCACGAGCGCGTGGGTACAAGTACGGAAATCCCTCACTGTATGTCGGCGAGGGCGCGGACACGACTCACCTTACGACGGCGGACGCGGACGGTAACGTCGTGTCCACGACCCAGACGATTCACGCCGCGTTTGGGTCGAAGGTGACGACACCAGGGACCGGGATGCTTCTAAACAATACGATGAACATATTCGATCCGCATCCGGGCAACGCGAACTCTATCGCGCCCGGCAAGCGCATGGTGAGCAGTATGTCCCCGACCATCGTCATGAAGGACGGCAAGCCGTTCATGGCGCTGGGCACTCCGGGCGCTACGCGGATATTCCCTTCGGTCCTGCAGGCTATCGTGAATGTGATAGATCACGGCATGACGCTCCAGGAGGCGGTGGAGGCGCCGCGCATCTGGACGCAGGGCCAAGCGCTTGAGGTAGAGCCGGGCATATCCGACGGAGTTCGGGAAGGGCTGCGGGCAAAGGGACATGATGTTGAGATAACAGCGAGGGTGGCCGGCGGGATGAACGGGGTGATGTTCGACCACGCGAACGGCGTGATTCGAGGCGCGGCGTGTTACCGGGCGGACGGGGTCCCGGCGGGCTTCAGCGGCGGGGCGGCTCGGGCGGACGACGACCCGCTGTACAGGTTCTAGGTCTATGAACTTAAGGCTGGGGCTGAACATTCTGCTGGTCGTGGGCATTGTGGCGACTGTGACGGGCGGCGCGGTATTACTGTTCAGGGATTCCGGTTCTGAGGGTATGGTTACTATCACGCTGGAAGAGCCGTCTTATGTACCGGCCGCTGACGCGGGTACTGAAATGGCGTCGACGATCAAGGTGTATGTAAGCGGGGAGGCGCGTCATCCGGGTGTTTACGAACTGCCTGCCGACGCGCGGGCGGACGACGCTCTGCAAGCGGCGGGAGGGCCGACATCGGACGCGGCGCTGGAGATGGTCAACCTGGCGAAGAGGCTGTCTGACGAGGAGCAGATACATATACCCGGTCAGCCGGACGGAGGAGATTCCGGGAGGGCATCGGATGTGATTCCGTCCGTGTCGGTCGGAGCGGTTGAAGCCGGCCAGTCGGGGAAGTTGAATATCAATACGGCGACACTGGAGGAGTTTACATCACTACCGAACATCGGACCGAGCAGGGCGGCTGCCATCGTGGAGTACCGGGAGCGCGAAGGGCCGTTCGACAGTGTGGATGATTTGATGAATGTGGGCGGCATAGGCGAGAAGATCACGGACTCGATCCGCGACCTGGTAGTAGTCCGGTGACGAAGCGAAGCGACGCTAGCTTCTTGTCGAGGGGAGAGGCATCTCATGCCTGAGTTCGTGAACGAGTCCGGGGGCGCCGGTCTCATCGCGGCCGGAGTCGTGTTCACAGCCACGTGCGTCGTGGGGACGATCACCTACTTGGTATTTCGGCTTCTAATAAGATACAGCCAGCGCGACGGCCTGGATACTCATCACACTCGAATACTGGTTGCTTCCCAGGGTCAGGTAATCCCGTTCGCGATCATTCTGGGGATATTTCTAGCTTACTTCGTGTTGATACAGCACCCCCATCCCATATTCGACTTCGCTAATGAACACGATGTGTGGTCCTTTAGAATTTGGCTGGTCACTGTAATAGCCCAAGCCAGCTATGTGGGCACGCGCATCATTCAAGAGTTGCTGCAATGGTACGAAGAGAAGGTATCTAATCGGACGGAGAGCAACCTGGACGACAGGCTGCTGCCCCAAGCGCGCCGCATCACCCCGGTAGTGATTTACGCGGTGGGCGCGCTAATGGCGCTGGACGTTATTGGAATCACCATAGCTCCGATGTTAGCGGGACTGGGCATAGCGGGTATAGCGGTAGGGCTGGCGCTGCAACCGACGCTGAGCAATCTGTTCTCGGGTATGTTCATGGTGTCCGAGGGTGAGTTGAACGAGGGGGACTTCATCGAACTGGACGGGGGTCCGTCGGGGTTCGTGGTTGACGTGAGTTGGCGCAGCACGAAGATAAGGGACAGGTTCAACAACCTGATAATGATTCCGAACTCGAAGATCATGGACAGCGTTATGACGAACTATGTCAGCGAATCTACGGCTGTCACTATCCTGGTTCCCTGCGGAGTGAGCTATGAGTCTAACCTGGAGAAGGTGGAGCGAGTGTCGCTGGAGGTGGCGAATGGCGTGAGGGATGATCTGAAAGAGGCTGTTGACGACTTCGACCCGGTGGTGCGGTTCAGCGATTTCGGGGAGTCCAACATAGATTTCAACGTGATAATGCAGGCCAGTGACAGGCTGGGTTCTTTCGTAGTAAAGCACGAACTGATAAAGCGGCTTCACTCAAGGCTCCGACAGGAAGGAATCGAGATAAACTACCCTGTCCGCAAGCTGGTCGGGCTGCCGTCCAATGAGCTGGATGACGCGCTGTCCGGCGATGGACTAGAGGTCCGAAAGCCAGTCGAGGATGGCGGCGAATAGCTGGGTATCGCGCTCCCGGTAGCCGTGGTCGGCGCCATCTATGACGTGAACGGTGACGTGTTCGTGTCCGGCGTCTCGCAGCCTTCGCATGGCCGCTCCGCAGACCGGAAGTTTACTCGGACCGTCGCCGCATTCCTCAGAGCCGAATATGAAGAGCGTGGGACAGTCGAGTTCGGCGGCGCGGCGGGAGACGCTGTAACGGTTGTCGGGGTTGAAGCAGTCAATGAAGGCGCGGGCGGTCCAGGTCGAGCCCCAGGGCATACCGGGCCTGATGTAGGCATCGGGTTCGCCCGATTCCACACGCTCTACGCACCATGAGTAGGCATCGGCGAATTCGCCGGGATGGAGGTCGAACAGGTTCTCGTGGTCGTACTCTCCGGGTGAGACGGCTACGACACCGGCCACCGAGGGGTATCGCTCTTTGGAGTGCGCGTAAACCGCTCGGACCGCGCCGCCGCTGTGTCCACCGATGACGATGTTCGTGTGGCCGCGCTCTTTCAGAAGATCGAGCCATGCGGCATAGTCGAGGCGTGAGTCGTTTACAGACTCGTGAGCATATCCACCGAGCGGTCCGTCCAGAGCGCCGTTGGAGACGATGTCGTGCCCGCGCCTGTTGGCGGCCAGGAAGGCTATCCCGTGAGCGGCCAGGCGCGCGCCGAGTTCCAGATATAGTTTGCGGTAGAAGTGGCCGCCGTCTCCGTGAAAGAAGCATACGGCCTCGACGGTCGAGGAGCGGCGTTCGACGGTCGGCGGGAAGTACGCGCCGCCGAGCAGGACGCCGTCCTGGGTGGTGACTTCTACGAGGTCAGCGAGCATTGGGCTTATTCCAAATGTGGGGTAGCGGATTAACCTAGCGCCGCTAATCCTGGTCTAGCAGCGCGTGTATCCGCTCCACGAACCTACGAACCACAGGGCGGTCTTCGTCGAATTCGTAGTCCTGCATAAACTTGTGATAGAAGTTGGCATGAAATTTTTCGGCGACTCCAAATGCAGCGTCTAGGTACGGCTCATCATATTCGTCGGCAAGCCTGCGGACGGCAATCTTCAAAGAGCGATGATCGCCAAAAGGCCAGCCATTCTGTTGAGCCGCGGCCATCACAACGTGGGCTGCGGCTCCCCATATCTTCTCTGAACCCTGAAGAACGTCTCCCTCTCCAAAGTACAGGTCCGATTTCTCGAGAAAGTCTTGCGCTGTCTGAATATGTTCCGTCATCAACATGAGTTTCCGTTCTCCCGACGGTGATAGATCAGCTTACCGCAGCACTCCGATTCTATCCTATTCTGGGATAGGCAGAGAGGTCGGTTATGCCGGCTTCGGCGAGCACATCTTCGTCGTAGAGTATCTTGCCGGTGTAGGACTTGGGCTCCTTCTGGCAGATTATCACACCGGCGTCGCCCATGATGATGCCGTCCTCGCGGGCGCCGGTGTAAGGCCTGTCGCCCCTGAACCAGCGCTGGCCCTCGGAGGCGATGGCGCCCCTGGGGGAGAGAGCGTTCACGGCGATGTTGTGCTGGTAGAGTTCGCTGGCGAGTCCCTGCGTGAAGCGTTCGAGGTGTGCCTTGCCGGAGCCGTAAGCCGTGCCGTCGGCCCTGGACGACTCATAGGGACCTTCGCCCGGGCCGATTGCGCCCTCGGAGCTTATGTTGATGATGTGGCCACCGCCCCGCTCTCTCATATACGGGATGACGAGCTTACATCCGAGGAATGGGCCTCGGATGTTTACACGGTACAGCAGGTCCCAGTGCCTGACTTGCATACCCTCTACGGTTCCGGGTATGAGGATGGCCGCGTTGTTGACCAGAATGTCAATGCGGCCCCACTGCTCGACGGTTTTCTGGTACATCGCGGCGAAGTCGTCCTCCTGAGTTACGTCGCAGCGGATTCCTATGGCCTCGCCGCCCTCGTCGGTGATCCGGTTCACGGCGGTCTGGATGCTGCCGGGTATTCGGAAGTCGCCCTCGTTTTCGGTGCGGGCGGATACGACGACTTTGGCTCCTTCGCGCGCGAACACGACCGCCATGTCCCTACCAATGCCTCGGCTCGCGCCGGTGACCACGGCAACCTTGCCATCGAGTTTTCCCACGATTGTCCTCCTGAGTAGTATTTGAGAAATGCGGGGCTAGGAAGATTCAGTTCCAAAACCCACCCTGTTTCTTGTTATCGTTAGGACTGCTGTTGGCGCAGTCGTTCGTTCTCTTTCACGAGCCTTTGGACGCGCTCCTCTAGTTCAAGACGCGCTCGGCGTTCCGACTCGGCGCAAGCCTCGGACTCGAGACGCACTCGGCGTTCCGACTCGATACTGACTCGCGGGTCTATCGTCTCCCCGGTCAGAGGATTACGTATCTCGAACCGCTCGCCGTCCCAGCGAAAGTCCAAGTCCAGAACTTCGCTCCGCGACCATACCGAACCGTCCGGCTCGGTGTTCAACTCGTATGCGATGTACTCGCCTTCTACCAGACGCTCTCCGACCAACGGGGCTCCGTACAACTCGCCCCCCGTAGGGTCTAACTTCCAGTATTCAGCGATGCCCAACTCCGCGTACAGGTCGCGCTTGTGCCCCAGATCGTTGGACGCTGTGCTTGGAGAAGCCACTTCCAATACGAAGTCGGGCGGTTTGCCCACTTCCCAGAGGAAGTAGTTGGGGAACTGATAGACGAAGTCCGGGTCAGTTCCTAACGCGATATAGCAATCTGGCGCGATCCTTTCGCTGCCGTTGGTCGGATTCCAGAAGATGAAGCCGCCCGCGCTCACGAACACGTCATGGCGTTGGCTGAACCACCACCTGAGTATGAACGCCAGAAAGGTTATCGTCGTTTCCTGCCGCATACCGTCCTCGACGGGTTCTGGATCTTCGTAGAAGATGTCGGGCAGTACCCGTTCAACCGTGACTTGGCGTGTTGTCATCAGACTGTCTCCCGCTGGCTTTTCCTGTGACTCAATGATAAAGCGTTCGGAGAAACAATAACAGCGATCTGATTATAGCAATAGAATCATTGACATATATTTGAGCGCCTTTGTAGGATGCGCTACACACAAGAGACAATTAGCTCCGAGTGCATTATCAAGTACTGGATGGCGGAGATGAATGACGGTCTCGAATCACCGCTGAGATTCGCCGATATGTTCTGCGGCATTGGCGGCTTTCATGTAGCGGCGGCTCAGTTGGACATGGAGTGCGTATTCGCCTGTGATATTGATAAAGAGGCGAGACGCGCCTATCGTCATAATTTCGGGATCGAACCGGCCGGAGACATCACGGAGATTCGGCCCGATAGCATTCCTGACCATGACATTCTGATGGCGGGGTTCCCGTGTCAGCCGTTCAGCATAATCGGCGCGATGCGCGGATTCGAGGATGTACGGGGAACGCTGTTCTTCAATCTGGCCGAGACGATAGAGACCAAGAGGCCCACCGCCGTGCTGTTGGAGAACGTGCGGCAGTTGTCTTCGCACAACAGAGGCCGGACCCTGGCCAGGATTATCGAGGTTCTGGAAGAGTTAGGGTATCGAACGGACTGGAAACTGCTGAACGCGCTGGATTTCGGGTTGGCGCAGAAGCGGGAGCGAACGTTCATCGTGGGCTTCCGGGATCATTCTGTCCCGTTCGAGTGGCCCGAACCGCTGGGAGGACATCCACCGTTGGATACCGTGCTGGAGAGCAATGTTCCCGACCGCTATTTCGCGAGTGAACACATACGCCTCAAACGGCAGGCAAAGCACCAGAGTGAGTATGAGTTGGCGATCTGGCATGAGAACAAGGGGGGCAATGTAAGCAGCCACCCATTCTCATGCGCTCTACGGGCAGGGGCGTCTTACAACTACCTGCTAGTGAATGGCGAGCGGCGGCTGACACCCAGAGAGATGTTGAGGCTTCAAGGCTTCCCCGAATCGTTCGAGCTGCCGGGCAGCTATCAACAGATACGGAAGCAGACAGGCAACGCGGTTCCGGCGCCAGTTGCGAAGGCAGTTTTGGAGAAGATGGTTCATGGCTTATCAAGGACCGAGACTGCGCGGGAGACGGACGGGTTCAACGCCGTATCCACTCGGACAGATTCCAGACTCTATCACTCTGTCAATCGCAAGCAATATCGTTTACTTGAACGCGGTCGGAAGATCTCAGTTGTCCGGTGATGACTGGGAGGACATATTCGCTGCGTCCCTCAACCACAGAACTCGGAGCAGTTGCTCAAGAACATAGGATACAGTGATGACTGGGTGACATTCCTCTAGCGAGGCGCAGCTATGGTGGACACAGTATCGCCGGAAGTTCGCAGCAGGATAATGGCGCAGGTCAAGTCGAAGGGCATGAAGCCAGAGATGCGAGTGCGTCGTCTGCTTCACGGGCTGGGTTATCGCTACCGGCTGCATCGCTCTGACCTGCCCGGTCGTCCTGACTTGGTATTCCCATCGCGCCGCAAGGTGGTTTTCGTGAACGGGTGCTTCTGGCATTATCACCGCGGCTGCGAGCAGGTTAGGATTCCGGCGACGAACCGCGACTATTGGATAGCAAAGCTGGAACGGAATCGCGCCAGGGATGAGCGCAACCTGTCGCTGCTGGAAGAGATAGGATGGTCGGCGCTGACATCGTGGGAGTGCGAGTTACGGGACATGGACGCGGCGACAGGGCGGCTCGTGGGGTTTCTGGAGAGATAGCGCTGAGGGAATAGTCTGGAACTGTGATTTCGTTGATATGGGCGATGGGCCGCGCGTGATTGTGGCGCGTGGGGGTGTGGTAGTATTTGGGCAGGAGGCGGAGCATGGTAGCAAGGAACGCGGCACTGACCGCTGACATATCAACCCGGACGGAAGTCTTCTATCCCGAGACGGATGGTATGCCATTGCCTGACGGATACTATCAATCCAAGCATATGCACGACCTAATTACCATGCTGGCGTTGTTCTTCGCTACGCGCGACGACATCGTGATTTCGGGGGATATGTTCATCTACTACGCGGAGAACAATCCGCAGGTGAGGATCGCTCCTGATTGTTTCGTGGTGATTGGGGTGAGCGTGGAGTCGTTCGAGAGGAACAATACGTACCTTTTGTGGGAGGTGGGCAAGTCGCCAGACTTCGTGCTGGAGATAGGTTCTCCAAGTACGGCGATGAACGATCTGGGCTGGAAGCGGGATTTGTACGCGAAGCTGGAGGTTGGGGAGTACTGGATGTTCGATCCAAGCGGCGGGGAACATTACGGGTTCGCGCTGCGCGGCGAGAGGTTGGTGGATGGTGAGTACCGGCTATTGGAGATGCGAGAGGACGCAGATGGCGGAATTTGGAGCCACAGCCCGACGCTGAACCTAGAGTTTCACTGGGAAGGTGGGAGTCTACGGCTGTATGACCCTGTGGGTGAGCGCTGGCTTCAGACTTCCAGTGAGCTAGAGGCGGCGCGGGAGACTGCCGAGGCGCGGATGGCCGAGTTGGAGTCGGAGTTGCGGCGGCTGCGAGAGCGGGGGTAGAGAACCGGACATTGGGTTTGGGTATTCCTAGTTCGTTCAGGGAGCATGAAATAGTGAGATTAGCGTCCATAGGAGTGGTTGCAGGGATATGACGCGCATCTATGTACTCGGAGCTGGGACGCCGACACCGACACCGACGAGGTTCGGGAGTTCGTTCGTTCTGCAAACGGGCGATGAGCGGATAATGGTGGACTGTGGCCCAGCGGCTACGCACAAGCTGGTGAAGGCGGGGCTTTGGCCGACCGAGATTGATTACCTGTTCTTCACGCACCACCATTTCGATCACGACATTGACTACCCGTGCTTCCTGCTGTGCCGCTGGGACCAGAGCGTCGGAAAGGAGAACCGGCTCCAGGTTTACGGTCCAACGCTGACAGAGAAGATAACCGAGGGGATTCTTGGCGAGGACGGGGTGTTCGCGCACGACTGGAAGGCGCGTGTGAACCACCCATTGAGCCAGCAGATCTTCGTCAATCGTGGCGGGACGCTGCCGCGCCCGGCGCCGGA
>JAAXHY010000283.1 GCA_012270665.1 Dehalococcoidia bacterium | reverse complement strand
ATGCCGCGCCTGCGCTCGAGGTCGGATAGAAGGTCGTCCACTCCCTGTATCTCCGACGCGGACTCCGCCCCTGGGTACACGATTCCCTTGACTCCAGGCCAGATCGAGGCCTCGATGTCGGCGTGGGCGACCGATTTATTGACCAGGACGAAGACCTCCGCGCCTCCGCGTCCGGCGGTTTCTATGGAGTCGGAGAGCGTCTTTCTGCCCCTGTTCCTGAAGCGCTGGGCGTCAGAGGACGCTCCGGTGAGATCGAGAATTACGGCGTCAGAGTTGTGCGTCCAAGATGACTCGACCGAATCGCGGTCTGAGATGGAGACAAGCAGATGCGACCTTCTCACGAATGGGTTCATTGTTCCTGTTCCTGCTCTTCGGTATCGTCTGGCACTACGGATTCCGCGCTCTCCGGTTGACCGTTGGGTTGTTCGGATTGGGTGTCCGACGTAGATTCGGCGAGCGCGGCCTGTTCAGCCGCTACGGTTCGTTCACGCGCGGCGGCCTTCTCTGCGTTTCTGAGCGCGCAGAGTGTGGCCCACTCAATGAGCTCAGAGGCGCGGGCGGCTTCGTATTTGTCAATCATCCGTCCGTCCATGTCGCCCTCGGCTTCACCGCGCATATCCAAGTCATCGAAGAACTCCAGAACCCGATGGGCGTCATCCACCTCTTCCTGAGTCGGGGTCAGTCCCTCGTTCTGTGGGGCTACGACGTTTGGGTGCAGTCCGCCGCCCGACCTGAGTCCAGCTTTTCTGCTTGCGCGGGCGCGATTCAGGGCGAGTTCGGCGTTGCCCACGTTGCCTGTGGTGTCGTCCATATAGACGCTGCCGTCGCGTTCTAAGCCGAGCGCCATGGCGATGAGTTCGCCCTCGCCGCGGTTGTAGAAGAACTGGTCGAAGCCGACGAACATCTCCACTCCCATGTCCATAGACATATCGTAGCCTGTGCCGGGGCCGAATGAGTCTATTCGGGGGCTGGCGGACGCAATCTCGTATGAGTTGGCGACGCCAAGCGTGGTCTCGACGGTCGCGCCGATGCGGATTGCGCCGGGCCTGATTCCTCTGATGCGTTCCATTTCGGTTATCAGCGCGTCCAGACGCCTGATCTGTTCGGCGGTCTCGGCCTTGGGGAAGTTTATCTGAGAGACTCCGGGCCAGACGGCGGCGCGGACGTCCACCTCGGGATAGGCGCAGTTGATTCTTATGTTTATTTCAGCCGCGCCCTTCTTGCCGCGCTCTATGGCTTCCCGGACAAGTGTACGCGCGTACTCCTTCTGGGACTGGGGTACGGAGTCCTCGAGATCGAAGTTGAGATAGTCGCAGTCTCGCGTCCAAGAACGGCCCACGAAGCGCGGGTTGTTGATAGGCATGGTCAGGCCTGAGCGCCTGATTCTTCTAGTCATATGAGTCGGCCTCCGCGCTGCGAACTAATTCACTAGCGCACTCTCTGCGAGCGCAGGATTCCAACCACCCGATAGTGTTGGCGGCAATCACGGCTTCAGGGTGACGCCTGGGTTGGGAGGCCAGAATCGCGCGCGCGCCGCTGACTTCGTCCGGGGATGGGATGAAGCCGGCGTTAAGGGCTCTGACCTGATCCGCTGCCATGCAAAGCGCGCCCCGGAATCCGGCTTTGCGGCCCATTATGGCTGCCAGTAGTGTGTCTTGGTAATCCGCTTTCAGGCCGCGGGAGGTCGCTCGCCACCATGCGCCCACAGGCTCGATGTCCAGAGCGTTGGCGATCACTATCAAGCGCTGCATGAGGTAGGGCAGCAGATGCAGGTCGCCGGACGGCTCCTCCCTGAGGTCCATTTTGAGATCGGCGCGACCAAGGCTTATGGAGGATACCCGGTCGCTGGCCTGGATCAGCTCCTCGGCGTGCCAGTTGGCCGGGCCTGTGTCGAGTGAGAGGTGTATCTCCAGCGCCTGTTCGGGGCCACGTGGGTCGTCCGCCTCGCGCACTTCTCCGACGGGGGGAGGTCTTACTACGCCTCGCTCGGACTCGAACTGCGACAGGATGCCGTCCGCCTCGCTCACCCGCTCCGCGCTCATCAGCCCGGGCAGGATGACACCGCTCAGGCCGCGCCAGACCGAGGCGGCCATGTCCGCGTATAGAAGCTCCGGATCGCACCTGACGAATACCTCTGAGCCCGCGTCGCGCATTGCAACGATGGCGTCTCGGATGTTGTCCCGCGCCTCGCGCTTCCGGCTGTCGTGGACGGTGTCCTCGAGATCCAGCACGACCACATCCGCGCCTGAGTTCGCGGCCAGTTCCAGCCTCTCCTCGTCGTGCGCCGGAACTATCAGCCACGAACGCCTTACCGTACTATTCATACCCCAATCCCAAGTCTTCCAAGCGGTATCTGTCCTCGTTCGACGGATATGCACTAGGGTATCATCAATCAGAATCTCGACCAACAGGCGGTGGAACTAATTCTTGACACCAGACATCGGATACAGCAGGATACGTTTATGACAGACCAGTTTACTCTCAGCGTCGTTGACCAGTCTCCTATACGGAAAGGAGGCAAACCTGCTGACGCGCTGAGTGAGAGCGTAGAGCTTGCGCGGCACGCCGAATGTGTGGGTTACAGCCGCTACTGGGTTGCGGAGCACCACAACTCCACCTCTTTCAGCGGCGCCAGCCCGGAGATTCTGATAGGCCAGATTGCGGCCAGCACAGAGCGGATACGTGTCGGAAGTGGTGGAGTCATGCTGTCTCACTACTCCGCGCTGAAGGTGGCGGAGCAGTTCAGGATTCTGGATGCCTTCTACCCGGACAGAATTGATCTGGGTATTGGACGAGCGCCGGGCAGTGACCGCCTGACCGCAGCGGCGCTGAGTCATCCGAGGCCACCAGTGAATGTGCAGCACGAGTTCCCTCAGATGGTCGGGGACCTGCTGGGATTTCTGAATGGAGACATGCCGGAAGGACATCCGCTCCACGAGATCAAGGCGCAGCCCGGGGGGCCGCCGGACACTGTACCCGAGGTCTGGCTGCTGGGATCTTCGGACTACAGCGCGCAACTTGCGGCGCATCTCGGTCTTCCATTCAGCTTTGCGGACTTCTTTGGCAACACGAGCGAGTACGGTCCTAGAGTGGCCGAGTTATACAGGCAGATGTTCAAGCCTTCGGCATATCTGTCGGAGCCCAAAGTCAATGTGGGCTTGCAGGTGATATGCGCTCCTACCGAGGATGAGGCCAGGTTTATTGGCGCATCCCGCAGTCTGAACAAGGTGATTTCCGCGCTCGGTCTGACTACGGGCGGCCTTCTTCCGCCGGAGGACGCCGTCAACTGGCCGCTGGACGAAAGCGCGAAGCATTACATGAGGCAGTCAACTCAGAGCTATATCGAGGGGGACCCGGAACAGGTACGCGAGGGCATTCTGGAGTCGTCCGAGAGATATGAAACGACGGATGTCGGAGTTGTCACCAACTGCTACTACTTCGAGCATCGCAAGAGGTCGTATGAACTGGTGGCGGAGGCGATGGGAGTCGCGCCAATGGCGGCGGTTCAAGCTGATTGAAATCGGTTTTGAGTTGCGCAGCCACACTACTAAATCAGTGTCTTGTCAAATACTGTCAGTAGTCTCTATGGAAGAATGTCCGACTTGCTGGTAAGCTAGATACTGAAAGGTTTTTCGCAAGCAACACGGGTGAGTTTGCAGATTTGGAGCGAAGAATAGACTTGGACTTGGGAGTCTTGATAGACAAGCTCCCACCCCACATACAAGACCCGCTTAACAGTAGATCTGACCTAGACCAGCTTCTGGAGGTTGTTCTTGACCTAGGGCGAGAACCGGAAGCGAGGTTTCTCGAAGAGAGTGTGTCTCTGGGATCGGCGGAGGTGTCAGAAGCCGACATCCAGTACACGATAGATAGAATCGGTCGCTTCGGCGAGGACAATCGAGCGGGAATCGAACGTACTCTCCACCGTATCTCCGCAATCCGCAACCGTAGCGGGAAGGTAATCGGGCTCACGCTGCGTGTCGGGAGGGCGGTGTACGGCACAATTCGGGTTGTAGAAGACCTGATCATGAGCGGGAAGAGCGTTCTCCTTCTTGGCAAGCCGGGTGTCGGCAAGACAACCATGCTGCGCGAGGTGGCTCGCGTTCTGGCGGACGACGCTCACAGGCGAGTCATCGTTGTGGACACATCTAACGAGATTGCGGGCGACGGCGATATTCCGCATCCCGCCATAGGCCGCGCTCGGCGGATGCAGGTGCCTTCACCCGCGTTCCAGCATAACGTGATGATCGAGGCGGTCGAAAATCATATGCCGGAGGTCATCATAATAGATGAAATCGGCATAGAGTTGGATGCCAACGCCGCGCGCACGATAGCGGAACGGGGAGTCCAGCTTGTCGCCACCGCTCACGGCAACACGCTGGACAATCTGATAATGAATCCCACTCTCTCAGACCTAGTGGGCGGCGTCCAGTCGGTCACACTAGGAGACATCGAGGCTCGGCGTCGGCGGACACAGAAGACGGTCCTGGAACGTCGCGCTCCTCCCACTTTCGACATTCTGGTCGAGATACAGAACTGGAGCGAGGTGGTCGTCCACCCGGACGTGGCGGATACCGTGGACCGAGTACTCCGCGGATACTCTATTGCGCCTGAGCATCGAACTGTGAACGCCGACGGGACGGTTGCCAAGACCAGGCCGCAGGTAACGCGCTCTCCTAACGGTGGGTCTCCTTCTATGGCGGGCCTGCCGTTCGATGGAAATGGGGACAGACGAGATACGCAATCCGAGCCTCATGTGGAGCGCGAACCCATCAAGGTTACGCATATAATGCCCTATGGTGTGAACAAGGGTAAGCTGCAGCAAGCCGTTCGTCATACTAACTCCCCAATTCAGGTAGTGGACAACATATCCAGCGCCGACCTGCTCCTCACGACGAAGAATTACTACCGGCGCAAGACGAATGCGCTCCAGGCGGCCGAGCAGAAAGGCAAGCCGGTCTATGTGCTCAGGCGTAATACCACGCCGCAGATCGAGCAGTTCATAAAGGCGATCACACGGGACAAGCGACACGGGCGGCACGACGAGAAGCTGGACGTGGCTATGCGCGAGGCTGAGGATGCCGCGGGCCGCATACGCGACGGCGAGCATAGGGTACATCTGAGTCCGCAGGGTTCATACGTGCGCCATGTCCAGCACGAAATTGCGGATAAGCACGGTCTGGAATCGCACAGCGTGGGCAAGGAGCCGGGGCGCCGCGTCGTGTTCTACCATCGCTGATTCCACTTCGGCCAAGCCGCGCTCGGGCCGCCTCTCTTTTCCGTCAGTTTTCTTATACAATATCGCACGCGCAGATAGTGGGCCGATTTAGTCGGTCCTCCGCAATCCATACGGAGTTCTCTGAGTGGCGCTGTTCATATCGTTCGAAGGTGGAGAGGGGTCGGGTAAGAGCACCCAGGCTGGACGGCTGCATCGTGCCCTTCATGAAACGGGCGTCTCAACGCTTCTCATCCACGAGCCAGGTACAACCAGGTTGGGGCTTCATATCCGACAACTTATGAAGAGCAGACCTTGGGGTGAAGATATTGTATCGCCGATAGCTGAGCTATTTTTGTTCTCTGCATCGCGTGCTGAACTTGTTGAGAAAACACTCAAAGTCGAAATGGATAGATCTCAACTGGTCATCATTGCCGACAGATATGTTCACTCAACTGTAGCTTATCAAGGATACGGCAGAGGCATTAGAATTGGGCTCATTAACGCAATTAACGAACTGGCCTGCCAGGATGTCATGCCAGATATGACATTTCTCTTGGACTGCGATCCTGTCGATGGTCTGAAGCGAGTGGAAGCCCAAGCGCATCTATTCGATACTGTAAGTGCTGTACGCTTGGATGAAGAAGGTTCTAGGCGATTTGAAGAAGAACCGTTAGACTTCCATAAGAGAATCAGACAAGGATATCTAAAACTCGCGAAAGACGAACCAGAAAAGTGGACTGTGCTTAATGCTATGGATAGCCCAGATGCGATTTTTGAGCGGATCTGGCATACCGTTCAAGGAATGGACAAATTCAAGTCCGTGCCTAGGCAGATATCCCTACTGCCATCCGTTATTTCTGAAGGTAATGACTCCTCGCCTGAATAGGCAAATACAGTTCAGTTACTTTAGCATGAATTACTCGGCTTGGTTGGCAAATGGCTCCAGAGATAAGGCCCGTACCGAGGCCTGAGTGGACTCCGCTGGCAGCGCCGGGCACGTCTAACGTCGAGGGCAAGGTTCTGTTGGTTCTGGAGAATCTCACTGTGGCTATTCTGAGATTCGCCCCTGATGGACACATTCCGGAGGTCTCGGCGCCCTATCCGACGGACGTGATATGCCTCAGAGGCGGCGGATTCACGAGCGTCGCGGGTGAGGAAGGCGAACTGAGGGCCGGCTATTCGGTCCGGTGGGGAGCGGACGTATCGAGGCGCTTGTGGACGGAGACCGAGACGATGACGGTCCTGATGGTGGAACACTTCAGACAGCGTTAGTTCTTCCGTTGCCGTCGTTCTAAGGAACTGTCTCTGGTCGCTTCCGTCGCTCTTTCATGCGTGATCGGGCGCTGAAAGTCACGTATCCCATCGCCCCAAGTACCGTTCCTGCTCCGGCGATGCCGAAGGTGGCCGCGATGCCGATGACCGAACCAAGCGGCCCGACTATGAACGCGCCTCCCGAACCGCCTACGTCCCACGCCTGCTGAAGGGTGGCGAGAGCGGTGCCGCGCTCACGAGGAGGGGAGCGATCAACAGTCAATGATTGTGTTGCGGGCTGCAACATTCCGAAGCCCATTCCGTTGAGGACGCCCGACAGGACGAACATGACTGTATTGTCGGCGATCATGAGAATGAACATCGCCGCTCCGACTACCAGCAGTCCCGGTACAATTACCGATCCTCTGCCGAGCCTGTCCGCGACCAGCCCGGACATGGGCAGAGCGAGCATTTGGGTTATGGAGTTAGCAGTATAATACAGGCCCGGATTACCCAGGCTCTTGAGCTTCGCCAACTGGGGCAGGAATGTGCTTAGAGGGGCGGTTGTGAACGTGTATGTAAGGAAAACGAGTGTTGGAAACATCGCGGAACGACTGATGAGAGGGGGTTTGGCGGATTCAGACGCCGACGCCAGCGGCTCCGCGGGAATTGACGTGCGATTCGCAGAAACACCAAGCGCGGACGCGGTTCCGGCAAGCGACATCAGACCGGCATAGACAAACGCCGCTCCAGAACCAAACTCCTGAAATAGCCAGAAGGCGAGCAGTGGAGAGTACAGGTTGGCCAGCGCGATTGCATTGCCGTTGTACGCCATTCCCTCCGCCCGGCGGTTGCTAGGCGCGAGTATGGCGATTATCGTGGCCGTCGCCACGGGACCTATCGCCAGACCGATACCCTGCACGACGCGAACCGGAATTATCATCCACACATTGAAAGCGCCTACGTGAAGCAGCGTCGCTATTCCAAGAACCGCTGTTCCTGCTATGGCTACTCTCTTCGCGCCGAAGTTGGTAATCCAGCGGCCGGACATCTGCCTTATCGGGATACTGAGCAGCCCGAAAGATCCTACTACAACCCCGGTTTGCCACTCTGATCCACCGAGTTCTATGACGTAGAGGGGGATGATGGTCAGCATAGCCGTGTATGAGGCGAACATAAAGTGCGATATGCACAGGTTCAGAGCCAAGTCGGTCGTCCAAAGCCTCTCGTTGCCAGACTCGAGTTGTTCGGATTGCAAGTCGGAGGGCCTCGGTGAAAAGCTATGCCGAAAGTAGGGGTTGATTGTACGCTTGGGGATTGATGGGCGCAATAGTTCCAAGAGCGGCCGACCCGACTGATGCGCCGGAATCCAACGATACGCAGGCCCTTCATCCTAGTGGTGAATCCGTCTTGACCCTATCATCTTGGCGGGTGTAGCCTTACTATTCATCGAGCGTAGCTGAATTCCGCAATTGCATTTCGTACTGGGGAAGACTTTGGACCAACGGACACTTACGACTGCCGAACCGTCCGCACCGGAAGAAAAGCGCTCACTACTTTCCCCTGCGCGCTACCCAATCTTCGATTCCCTAAAGTATCGTGACTTCCGCTGGATGTTCGCGGGTTCGTTCGTCTCCTTTCTGGCGATGAATATGCAGATGATAACCCGTGGATGGCTCATCCTGCGGCTGACCGATGATTCGCCGCTCGCGCTGGTCGCGGTGATGGTCAGCTTCTCTCTGCCCATGACGTTCATGTCTCCGGTGGGGGGCGCGCTCGCCGACAGGCTCCCGCGCCGGACTCTCGTCATAATGAGCCAAACCGGCAATGCTGTTATGACGGTCGTGATCGGTCTCCTGGATTTCACAGGCGTGGTTTCCTTCTGGCAGGTGATGCTCATCGGGTTCGTCAATGGGTCGCTCATGGCGTTCAATATGCCGAGCCGACAGGCCATCTTGTCTGAAATCGTCCCCGAAAAGAGCCTGATGAACGCAATCAGCCTGAACAACTCCGGCATGAATCTGACTAGAATCGTTGGCCCTGCGCTTGCCGGATTTCTGATTCTGTATATCGGGACTCACGGCGTTTTCTTCATGGTCAGCGGTATCTACGTCTTCTCGGTCATATCCACGATAATGATTGACGCCGGCAGGACGCCTGCAACATCGTCGAGAAAGGGAGTAGGGGGCGACATCAAGGAGGGACTGGCATACGCATTCGCAGATCCCGGACGCAAAGGCATAGTCATCCTGATGCTGATTACCACGCTGTTCGGATTCTCGTTCTGGGGACTGCTTCCAGCGTGGGCGCGCGAGGCGCTCAACGTGCAGTCGGATGGGCTGGGAATCCTGATGACGATAATGGGTGTTGGAGCGCTGTTCGGTACACTAGGACTCGCGGCGATACCGGGTCTTGCGCGGCGGCGCGGACTGTTGCTTCTCGGCTTCACCGTCATCTGGGGTGTCGCGCTCGCGCTCTTCTCACAGATGACGAACTACGCCGCGACTATTCCGTTCCTATTGCTGATAGGCGTGATCAGTTCGCTGCATATGTCGCTGGGAATGACGATGATGCAGACCCTCGCGGCCCCGGAGATGCGCGGACGAATGATGAGCATCGGCATGATGACATTCGGGGCTATGCCGCTGAGCTCGGTGCCGTTTGGGATTCTGGCGGAGCAGATAGGCACGCCTAGTTCGCTCTTCATTAGCGGAGCGCTGCTGTCCATCGTAGTCTTGGTATTCGCCATCGGCTATCCGGCGTTCCGACGAGTCGACTAGGCGGACTGACAAGCGCAACCAGGCAGGAGGGACTTCGATATGGACCACAGTTCCATAAAAGGCAAGGCGCAGACGGTTCTGGGTCCGGTAGAGCCGTCGGACCTCGGTCTCACGACCACGCACGAACACCTCTTCATAGACTTCAGGGCCATGTTCCAGCCTCCCGCGGAGGCGACCGCGCAGCACAGGGCGCATGAACCGATTACGCTGCGGAACCGGGGATGGGTGGCGTATAACCAGTATTCGAGCATCGAGAACCTGTGGGTGGTGGAAGAGGACGTCGCAATCGAGGAGGCTAGGCTGTTCAAGCGAGTTGGCGGCGGGGCGATTGTGGACGCGACGACCATAGGCATAGGCCGCGACCCTCTTGCGCTTGCTCGTGTGTCGAGGGACTCAGGCACCCACGTCATCATGGGGGCGGGGTTCTATGTGGATATGGTCCACCCTGACGACATGGACTCGCGCACCGAAGACGACCTCGCGCGCAAGATCATCGAGGATATCGAGGAAGGCGTGGATGGGACGGGAGTGCGCGCCGGAATCATTGGGGAAGTCGGCTGCACCTGGCCGCTCACTGACAACGAAAGGAAGTCGCTGAGGGCTTCAGCCGTCGCCCAAAGGGAGACCGGAGCGGCGATACTCATTCATCCGGGCCGATACGAGACCGCGCCATTGGAAATCATAGAGGTACTGGCAGAAGCCGGCGCGGATGTTAGCAGAGTGATCATGGGCCATCTGGACAGGACCGTCGCTAAGTTCGAGACACTGGAGTCGCTTGCCGCCACGGGCTGCTACCTGGAGTGGGATCTTTTCGGTAACGAGACCAGCCACTACCCACTATCGGACATGGATATGCCGTCCGACGGACAGAGGCTGGACACCATCAAGCGCGCCATGGACGAGGTCGGCTGCGACGACCGTATCGTCCTAGCGCACGACATTTGCACGCGACACCGCCTTACGCGGTACGGCGGGCACGGCTACGGACATATCTTCGAGAACATCGTTCCCAGGATGCGCGCGCGTGGCTTTACAGAAGAGCAGGTCGGAGCGCTTACGCAGCACAACGCCGCGCGGATTCTGGCGTTCGTCTAAGGTCTTGGCCTACGGGAAGAGTGGAGGATTCTCTTCTGGACCGGGTATCAGGAATCGCTCTCGAATATCGTTCCACTCAATGGTCTGATTGTCCTTGAGAAAAACGACATAGCCATCGGGGATGCGTTCGTACTCTAGTCCGGCGTCTTCGAGCGCGTCCATGAACGCCATGCGCAAGCGCAGTTCGGGTGGTTGGACGAGAAGGGTGGGCAT
>JAAXHY010000021.1 GCA_012270665.1 Dehalococcoidia bacterium | reverse complement strand
TGCGTGAACCGCTGCCCGGGCAGAGCGCTGGTCAAGGAGAAGGTCTGGTACAGGGGCGTAGAGAAGAACAAGCTCATCTACGACCGCTGCCGCCCGGTGATGGCGCGCTACGAAGGCTGCGCCGTCTGCATGAAGGTCTGCCCGGTACAGCGCTACGGCATGAAGCCCGTCATGGAGCACTACATCGCCACGGACGGCGAAATCCTGGGCAAGGGCACCGACAACCTCGAAGGATACGAACTGAGGGACAAGGGCTACTTTGGCCCGGGTAAACTGCCCAAGTTCGACCGCGACTTCTTCGACATCCCGCACGGAACGAAGGAAGAGTGGCTGTTCGAGGAGTTCAAGGCCAAGCTCCAGAGCGATACGAAGCCTGACTCCGAAGAGATCATGGACTTCGTGAGCGAGCTCGACGAGATCCTCACGATTGGCCACACGACACGCGGAGACGAGTAGTACCTACCTACTCCCAAGCGGCATTTGTATAGGAAACTGAGCATAAAAGGGGCCGGAACCTGATACTGGGGCCGGCCCCTAAGTGATTCCGAAAGATACCAAGCGGTACAGGACGAGGTATTCACCACATGCCAGCCTTCAGAAAAGAACACATTGACGCCCTCTTTGGTGAGATAGAGGACAACTACAAAGACAAGCCGGAGCGCGAGCAACTTCATAGAGACGCTCACCTGGCCATCGCGCTCCACGACGCCGGCCGCCCCATCCCCGACGAGATAGACGACCGCGTCGTGGACCTGGTGAGCAGGCACAAGCCGTAAGACCGAAGCGCAGACGGTCTGCGAACATCCAAGAATCCACAGCAGGGAATCCCGCGTTCACTTCAACATCGAGCGCGGGATTCTTTGTCGCAATAACGTGACGCTACCACACATGACTCCTAACCGCATGAAAAGCAAACTGCTCTCCGGCCGCCCCGCTTTCGGGGTATCCGTCATGTTCCCTTCTCCACACATCGTTGACATGGTGGGACGGCTGGGTTTCGACTGGGTACTCATAGACTGCGAACACGGTTCTATTTCGCTCGAAAGCGTCGAACTCATGGTCATGGCCGCAGAGGCCGCGGGCGTTACGCCCATCGCGAGGCCGCCCGTAAACTCATTCGAGGCGATCTGCCAGCTTATGGACAGGGGCGTCATGGGAGTGCAGACGCCCCACGTCAACACCGCTGAAGACGCCCGCAGAGCCTTTGAATCGGTCAAGTACCATCCGCTGGGAGAGCGCGGACTGGCCGCCGGAGTCAGGTCGGCCTCCTACGGGTACGGGATGTCTATGTCCGAATACGCCGAGAGCTCGAACAGGGAGACCCTGGTCTGCGTCCAGCTCGAGGAAGCGGAGGCTATCGAGAACGTGGATGAGATTGTCCAGGTAGAGGGCGTGGACGTCTTCTTCGTGGGCCCGTCGGACCTGTCGCAGTCTTTAGGATACCCCGGACGGCCGGATGCCCCACAGGTGCGGGAGGCGATGGACAGGGCGTTCTCTTCGATAGCTGCGGCGGGAAGAGTATCAGGTTCCGCGGGCAATACCGCCGCCATACGACGATACCTGGATCAGGGCGTCACTTATATTTACACCCACCTGACCACACTGCTGTCGTCCGCCGCCGGGGAGTTCATGGACGAAGTGAGTGGTTGATCGGAGACTCCAGAGGAATTGCCATCCGCGGAGCCGACACCGCGGTCGAGGTTAATCTTTGGATCAGTGGCTGCCCAGCCCGAAGCCCCTTTACTGTTTCTACAGGTCTCATATCGTCCCAGAATTCCTCGTATTTAGCTATGAATTAGCAGCCTTGTCGTATCTTGACGTCTCTGGGCTATCGCATTCTCCGGAGTAGAGCTTTGAGGTACAGGATATGCTCTGGTCCATTCCATTGCGCGAGGACTGGTGTCACCTGAGCGGCAGACACACTCAACGCATGATGGCGACCATCAACAACCTGACGTTGGGACTGATGTTGCGGATGGGAGTCAGAAACGTACCCAGGCAACGCTGACTCTACGCCGCCACTGGGAACGCGCCCTCGAACTCATGGCTTCCACCTGAACAGACTTTGCGCAAGTCCTGCTTAGAATACAGCCAAGACTGATGGTGCCTACTAATCTGATACAGGATCAATTGCTTCATAATTGATGTTACCGAACAGGTTATCGTTGCTTCGTAAATCATGTTACCAGGGGAGGACATGGGGAGAAGCAACTTGACTGTCTCGCCGACTTGAAAGATACTCTGGCTAACGACGACACTGGAGAATTCGCCATGACCGAACA
>JAAXHY010000046.1 GCA_012270665.1 Dehalococcoidia bacterium | reverse complement strand
GGCAGAACATCGTCATAGCGTGCCATCTGGTATGGGACCTGTCGCACCGCCCGCCATATCGCCATGGCCTGCTCCACGGTAACGTCGAATCCGCAGCCACGCAGCACACGTCGCTCGTATTCTCCGAAGAACCTCTCGCGCTCCTCGTCGTCCATCAAGCGCGCGGGCTTGACGGCGTTCTGCTCGGACATGAAAACGTCGGCCAGGGCGTAGCCGCGCAGAACACCCTCGCGTGTCAACTCTATCCCGAAGCGCGAACACGCCTCGGACTGTATCTCGTATCGGTCGGGCCTGAAGCCCGCCAGGGTTCCATAGAGATCGAAGAAGATTGCTTGTATCATGGTTGGTTCTCAGTCTTTTGGTTCTTGGTTATCAGTTTACAGGATGGTCAGTGTGGGCGACGCCTGCCCGGTATGTTCAGGGACGCGCCCGGTTTGCTCAAAGTCAGTATCAATGGGATGCTGATCAGGATGGAAGCCGCCATTATCAGGAACGGTTCCCGGTAGTTGCCACGGACGTCGAACATCCAGCCGACGAATACGGGGCCTACGACTCCGAACAGCGTGCTGAACGTCATCATGATTCCCATGATGGTGCCGAAGCTGCGGCGTCCGAAGTAGTCGGCGAGCATGGCGAACCGAACGGGTATCGAGGCTCCGAATCCAATGCCCCAGAACACTATGAACCCGATCAGGTGCCAGGTGGAGCTCGTATAGCAGAAAATCATGGTGCCTACGAATTGCAGGGCAAAGGAAACGGCGATGAAGTGTCTCTTGTCCAGCCTGTCGCCCAGCCACCCGGCGGCAATCCGGCCCACGAGACTCATGAGAGACACTCCCAGGATTACCATTCCGGCCACGCCGCGACTGACTCCGAAACTGGTGAGGGCCGGAATCTGGTGGACAGTCGCGGAGATGATTAGCTGTCCCGCGCCCATCGCCAGGACAAGCTGCCAGAAGACCCTGGTCCTCATAGCCTCTCTGGTTGTGTAAGTCACCTCCATGCGACGCTCGGAAGAGGCGCCGGACTCATCGCCTGAACTCAAGTCCCGCGTGTCGGTTCGAGTCCCGTCCGGGAGCAGGTTGTAGTCCTCGGGGCGGGAACGCATGACCAGCGACACCGGAATGCCCATGATCCAGAAACCGATTCCGACCGCGAGCAGGCCGGTGCGCCAGTCGGTCGCGGCAATCAGCCAGACCATGATCGGCACGAGCAACCCGCCTATGGCTGATCCTGCAGACATGATGGACATGGCGCTGGTGCGCTTCGAGACGAACCAGTTGGCGACCGTAGTGGTGATTACGAGAAAGGTACCGAACGACAGTCCGATTGTGATGATCGTGAATGCGAGATAGAACTGCCAGAGCGAGTTGATCCGGCTCAGCATTATGAAGCCAAGCCCGGTGGCGACAATGCCAGCGAGCATTACCCTTCGCGGTCCGAACCTGTCTATAAACCACCCGACGAAAGGCGAGATCATCCCCGACTCGGTGCGCTGGAGCGAGACGGCGGCTGAGGTCGTGGCGCGATCCCACCCGAACTGTTCCACTATGGGGTCGAAGAACGCGCCGAAGCCCTGCCAGAAAGCGCCGGAAGTGTAACCCTGGCTTATCGAACCGGCGATGACAATCCACCACCCGTAGAAGAGACCGCGATTCTCTTCTTCACGGGCGGCGGACCTCGCTCGTGAAGTTTCTTCCGCCAACAGAGTGCGCCCGGTCTAGGTGAACGGGTTGGGCATCATGCCGACTGGGACTTCTATCAGCGTGGGGGCCTCTATGGACAAAGACTCTTTCAGGGCGGATTCGAGCTCATTCGGGTCGGCGTCCTCGACCCGGACACCGCGCATCCCGTAGGCGTCGGCGAGCTTCATGAAGTCGGGGTTGTGCAGTTCCGCGCCGATGGAGCGTCCGTCGAAGCGGGTCACCTGGTCGCGTAGGACATTGCCGTAAGCGCTGTCGTTGAATACGACGACGACGGCGTTGATGCCGTACTTGACAGCGGTGGACATCTCTTGGGAGGCGAACATGAAACCACCGTCGCCCGAGATCGCTACGACCGCCTTGTCAGGCTGGGCGACCTTCGCGCCGAGGGCGACGGGGTAGGCGTAGCCGAGATTTCCGTAGTACGAACTTGTGAGGTACGTTCGCGGCTCATAAACCGGGTAGTTGACGCGGCTGTAATAGCCTATCTGGGTCATACCGGAGATGACGATTCCGTCGTCTGGGATGGCGTTTCTGATCGCGCGGGTAAGCGAATGTTGAGGTTCGAGTTTCGGGTTGGCTTCGTCGCGCTCGGC
>JAAXHY010000397.1 GCA_012270665.1 Dehalococcoidia bacterium | reverse complement strand
CTGGATGAACTGAAGGATTCCGGTGTATTGCCCAAACTGGTCCCTGAAAACATCGGTCGAGGCCGTTGCCTTCTGCACCGATCCCACTCCTGCCAACTTGAACAGCTCTTGCTTGAGAGTATCGCTCTCTACTCCTGACACGGGTCTGGCGTGAACGATGTTTGTCATTCCCTCGATGCCGGTAATATCGGCGTATTCGATAGAAATGTACACATTTAGACGGAATGGGTGGGGGTGGGAGCCTATGACCGTAAGTTCCGATTCCTGGAGTGAAAAGAGACTCTGTCCGCCGATTACCGGGTGGCGCGCGGTCAAGGTGTCGCCAATCCTAACATCGAGGTCCTTCGCCGCCTTTTCAGAGATTAAGATCCCCGGAGTATCTGTGCGAAGATTGCCCTCGGTAACTGTCGGCTGCCAGAGGCCGCTGTCGAATGGAATGAAGTTCAGAAACACGTCGAACGAGGTGTCACCCTTTCTCAGCGCGCCGCCGAGTCTTAGGCTCGTCTCCACTTCTGCGGCGCTGGGCGACCCTAGTATATTCTGAATTGTGGGAGAGTTTCGGGGATAGAATGTATCCAGAGTTATCTCCACCCTGTCAGGACTGGCTCCTGCCGTCTCGATCTGGGCGCTGTCGAATGTACCGATAAATGAATCGAGCATACCCATGACCATCACCAAGATGGTCACGATGGCCGCGATGCCGAACGCGGTGAGCAGCGTGCGACGGGGCGCGCGGGCGATGTTTCTGAAGGGAATCTGCCTGATGGTCTGGCCGGGTATCTTGATCTTGGTCAGCAGCCATGTCAGTCCGCCCGCGCGCATTGCCAGGTGTCCGGTTCTGATGGCGTCTATCGGAGGCACCCTTACGGCCTGCCACACAGGAATCGCCGTGGCGACGAACGGTATCAGGAAACCTACGACTGCCACTCCAGCGAAGAATCCGGGTTGGAAGGGTGTTTGCCATGCGGGGAGAGGCAGGAAGTCCGTGAGTACAATACGAAGGCCCTGCGCGACTCCGATTCCCATAGCTATTCCGAGTACAACGCCGAGGAGAGCGACCTGCGCGCCGAACAGCAACGGTCGGAGAGCGACCTTTAACGGTGAGACACCCAGGGCCATCGCTATACCCACCTCGCGCCTCTGTGAATCCATTATGCGGCTGGTGAGATTGAACGCGGCGAAGACAGCGCCTCCAAAGATTGCGATTGCCAGTACCGTGTTGAACTGCTGATCACCCTCGACATCCTCGATCATCACCCTGATTGAAGGATCATCGAGTCGTCTGCTCACAGTTCCCCCAAGCGGCCTGAAAGCCTCGCTCAACTCGTCGAACACCGCATCCTCATCTGCGCCGGGCGCAAGGGTCAGCAACAGGTCGTTGACCTTGCCTTCCTTTGCCGTGATCCGCTGCGCCGTTTCCAGAGAGGTGAACGCGGCGGCGAAATTCGCCTGGGCCAGCAGGCCGCCCTCGGGCGTTATCACGAAAAAGTATTCGGGAGAGAGGACCTGGCCCACGTACTGTACTGCCACATCGCCCGACAGAGTCGCGGAACCTGATTCGGGCAGCTTGTAGAACTTGGCGAAGTTATACTCGAGGACGATTATGTCCCTGCTCTTGTCTTGTGGCTGCAGGCTGCGTCCGAGTTCGGGATGAAGCATGTTTACATGGGGGCCGTCGTTGGACACGTCCACTCCGATCAGGCGTCCGGGGACGATGACGGTCCCTTCATCATCGGTCTCCACCGACACTTGCGTAGGCAGTATGAGCCGCTCTTCTGCGTCCGCGACTGATGCTGACGCGACCTCATTGAGAATACGCAGCATAGCGCCGCGTTCGACGAACCCGCCCGCGCCAAGCTCGACACGAAGGTCGAATGTGTTCACGGCAGCATAGCTGGCCTCGTTCGACATGCCGCGCCACACATTCATGCTGCGCAGACCTGAGAACAGGCCGGTTCCAAAAGCGATGATTATGGCGATGGCGGCAACCTGCACCCACCGCGAACGGAGATCGCGCCACGACCACTTGAGCCACATATATAAGCTGGAGATGTCGAACCTCGCTTGTCGTGATGGTCAAAGCATATCAGACATTCGGAATGAATCGGGGTCTGGAATTCTGAGAGTCAGGCGTGGGATCTTAGTTTTCCAGCCACACCTTGGCCCAGTGGTGGTACTCGAAGAGGGAGAAGTTGGGGTGAAAGTCGCGCACCCGGGACTGCCACGTCCAGATCTCTGTCCGCGTGAACGGCATGAAGCGGTACCCCTGGTCCAGGATATGGTTCTGGATGCGGCGAATCAGTTCCGCTCTCTTCTTCGCGTCGTGTTCCACGGCCTGCGCTTCCAGCATGGCGTCCAGTGCGTCGTCACGGTGGTCGGTGGTATTCCGGACACCTTCGCTGTGGAACACTGGCAGAAGAAAGCCGTTTGGCGTGGAAGCGGGAGCCGGAGGTCCTATCATCAATTGGTAGTCTCCTTGAAACCACGTATTTTCGCCGAATTGCCTTCTGTTCACTATCTCCACATGGGAGTCGAAGCCGACACTTTGCATACCCGCCGACACAGCGTCTGCATAATCAAGGTAAGGCCGACCGAAGTCTCCGACAGTGATCGTAACAGGTGTCTTTGACGTCATCCCGGCGTCGCGCAGGAGAGATTTCGCTGATTCAGGGTCGTCAAATCGGCTAGATAAATCGGAATCTGGTAGTAACCAATCAGGCGAAGTCACGGGGATTCCAGCGCCAACGAAACCAAAACCCTCCCACTGCTCCTCGATGATCCCAATCGGATCAATCGAGAACATAGCGGCCTTTCGCGCTCGCGCATCGTCAAACGGAGGCCCACTCGTCTTGAAAGCAACTTCTATCCCCCTGCCGGGCTGCGGAATTTCCAGCGAAGGTGCGTTGGGATGCTGCCGGATGTGTCGTGTCCATTCTATGGGACTCATTTCGTGGACGTCAGTCATTCCGGTCTGGAAAGCTGCCGCTCGTGTGTCCTCGTTGGTCAGAATGAGGATTCTGAGATTGTCCACGAGCGGAAGGCCAGGGTCGAAGTAGTCCGCGTGGCTTGAGAATGAGTGAAACTCATCAATCGAAGTCCGTTCGAGTATCCAGGGGCCAGTGCCTATCGTGGGTCCTTCCCGGAGGTCGCCGCTGAGTATCAGCGTTTCGGGAGCGACTATCTTGGAATGACCATCCGCGAGAGATAACAGCGAGTCGGCGTCCGGAAGGTCGAATCTCACCCTCAGAGTCAGAGGGCCGAGATACTCCAGCGAGACGATGCTGCGCAACAGAGGAGAGTTAGGGAAATCCGGGTTGATCTGCCGTTGATAGCTGAAGATCACGTCTTCGGCGTCGAGCGCGCGTCCACCCACTGGGTCAAGGTTATGCCACTTAACGTCGTCGCGTAGATTGAATAGGTAGGATGTTGGTGACTCCATCGTCCAGTCCGCGCATATGTCGCACTCCAGGGACAAGCCGGGAAGAGGAGTATCTGGTCCGGTCTCCAAACGCATTAGCCTTGAGTAAGCTATACCGGGCCCCCAACTCGAAAGCGCGGGAGATACATC
>JAAXHY010000509.1 GCA_012270665.1 Dehalococcoidia bacterium | reverse complement strand
TGGAAGAAGGAGTACTTCGAGGGCGGCGAGGTCTGGGTCGGGAGCCAGGAGGACGACTACCTGCGCAAGCTTGAGGAGTCCGCGGCGGGACGGACCGGCTAGAGGATCCGTAGACAGACCCTGGACGACAACTCCCCTACCCCACGCCACCGCGCCGGCTATGCCTCAGATAGTGATTTGTTTCACAAGCGAAACTCTCAAGCCAACGATTATGACGCATTGGCGCCTGTATCTGTATTGTATTCACACAGTATCACTTAGCAGTATGTGGTATCTGCCCACAACGAACGCTGTAGTTCCTATTTTCACAAAGTACGCGCTTGCCGGGCTGTTCGCGCGTCTGATATATTAGGCGCACCTGAAAGCCAGCCGAACGGAGGGATCGCATAGTGGTCTAGTGCGGCCGCCTGCTAAGCGGTTAGGGGGCGAAATCCCCCTCATGGGTTCGAATCCCATTCCCTCCGCCACACCCAAGCACCGGCAGGTAAGAAGACAATTCGAGACTGTTTGAGATGGGGATGCCGCCCTCACCAGGGGCGTTCGTGGAGCGGGCGCAGGTGAGCAAACGGCATCCCTAAACATAGTGTCCACAGGGCGCCCTGGCCCGACGACCCGGTGAAGATGAACAGCTACTACATTTGGACCATAGGCTGCCAGATGAACAAGGCGGACTCCGAGCGACTCGAGAGCGCACTCAGTCAGATGGGGTTGTCGCCGGGCGAATCGGCCCGCGACTCGGATGTCATCGTGCTGAATAGCTGTGTGGTGAGGGAGAGCGCCGAAGACCGTGTCGTCGGGATGCTTACCCACCTCAAGCCGGTCAAGCAGCGCGACCCCGATAAGGTGCTTGCCTTGATGGGCTGCATGGTCGGCCCTCGCAAAGACACCCTCAGCGAGCGGTTCCCTTACGTTGACGTTTTCATGCAGCCCCAGCAGTACACTCCGCTGATCGAGCTTCTCGGAGACCGGCTCGGCATAGATCCCGACGGGTGTGTCGGGCCACTGTCCGCGGTTCCCAGTGTCTCAACCTATATACCGATAATCCATGGCTGCGACAAGTTCTGCTCGTTCTGCATAATCCCCTATCGCCGAGGCAGGGAGGTTAGTCGCGCCGTCGAGGATGTAGTGAATGAAGCCAATCTTCTTGCCCGTCGAGGCGTCAAGGAAGTTACGCTTCTGGGACAGAACGTTGACTCATACGGTCACGATTTGCCGGGCAACGTTGATCTCGGCGACCTTCTCGCCGCCGTCAGTGAGGTGAAGGAACTGGAAAGAGTCCGATTCCTCACCTCCCATCCCAACGACATGAGCGATCACATCATCGGCGCGATAGCCGACCTGGACAAAGTGTGTGAGCATGTCAATCTGCCATTCCAGGCGGGCGATGACCGCATCCTTGCGGATATGAGACGCGGGTACACCAACGCCGAGTACCGTGAGAAGATCGAAAGGATTCGTGAGCGCATCCCGGATGTGTCGCTGGCGACCGATCTCATCGTCGGCTTCTGTGGTGAAACGGAAGAGCAATTCGAGCGTACTGTCGAGCTTGTTAGGGACATAAAGTTCGATAAGGTTCATGCGGCGGCGTACTCGACTCGGCCCGGCACCATAGCGGCAAGGCTAATGGAGGACGACATTCCAGAAGGCGAGAAACGCCGGCGGCTGAAAGTGATCGAGGAAGTGCAGGAAGGAGTCGCGACAGGGATCAACGCGAAGTTGCTCGGCGCCACGCAGGAGGTCCTCGCGGAGGGCCGGCGGAAGGGCAGATGGTTCGGGCGGAATCGCAACGATAAGCTTGTATTCTTCGATAGTTCGGAGGACCTGACGGGTAACATGGTGGACGTCAGGATCGAGCGCACAAGTCCCTGGTCACTCCAGGGCGCGCTTGTTGACGAGGGAGACATAGGGGCGGTAGTGGCCTGAATCCACTCGGGGTTGGAGAAATATGTTAAAGACAGAGACCAAGTTGCCGACTATTCCCATAACCGAGATAGAACAGTCCGCGTTCTGCACCACCGACGACGAGCTGAGCTCCAGGACCCTGGATGATGAGTTCTCGGTCGGCGTCCGCTGGCAGAAACTGCCGATTGAGTATATGCGGATGAAACCGGAGGAACTGGACGCTCGGATCACTGAGGCTCGTTTCAGGCTGGGCGATACTGTAGTCGTCTTGGGACACCACTACCAGCGAGACGAGGTAATCAAGTTCGCGGACTTCCAGGGCGACTCGTTCAAGCTCTCACAGTTCGCCGCGTCGCAGGAAGATTCCGAGTACATAGTGTTCTGCGGCGTTCACTTCATGGCCGAAACCGCCGACATTCTGAGCGGTCCCTCGCAGAAGGTGATTCTTCCCAACCTGACCGCCGGATGCTCGATGGCGGACATGGCCCAAATTGATGATGTCCTGGACTGCTGGGATGACCTCGAATACGCGCTTGGCGACCACGGTGGCGCGACACCCATCACATACATGAACTCCACCGCGGACATCAAGGCGCTCTGCGGACGAAACGAAGGCATCGTTTGCACATCGTCTAACGCGCCGGCCACTTTCGAGTGGGCCTTCGGACGCGGCAGCAGAGTTCTGTTCCTGCCCGATCAGCATCTTGGCCGCAACACCGGCCTCAAGATGGGCGTGGACCTGGACGACATGATTCTTTGGAACCCGTTCAAGGAACTCGGCGGCAATTCTGAGGAAGACCTCGTGAACGCCAAGGCGATACTCTGGCAGGGTCATTGCTCCGTGCATACGCGCTTCACTGTCCAGCAGATAGATCAGGCGCGGGAGAAGTACCCCGACGTCAATGTCCTTGTCCATCCCGAATGCACCATGGAAGTGGTCGAGGCGGCGGACTACGATGGCTCGACCGAGTACATCAAAGGGATGATAGCCGACGCTCCTCCAGGCTCGGTGTGGGCCGTAGGCACCGAGATAAGCCTCGTCAACCGGCTTGCGGCCCAGCATCCCGACAAGCTGGTGTTCTGCCTCGACTCGGTTATCTGCCCCTGCTCCACGATGTACCGGATCCATCCCGCTTACGTCTCCTGGGTGCTTGACGGCCTCAACCAAGGCGTCGTCGTCAACCGTATAGAGGTGGATGAAGACACCGCTGAAGAGGCGCGCGTAGCGCTCGACAGGATGCTGTCAGTGGTGTAGCGGGTGGGCGTTGGCTGGACGCCTATTGCTCCTGGCCGGACCCGGCCCGCCTGTTCAGGATCAGCATGACGCACGAAACGACGATCAGGGCGAGAGCGAACGGCGCGATCAGGATGCCTATGCTGATGATGGTCAGCGCGGAGAACGCGAGCGCCACACCCCCGACCAGTCCTGCCGACAGCCATCGCGTACTCGCATTCTGAGTCGCTACCGCCATCGCCACCATGAGCATGACGCAGACCCCGGTTAGAGACAGCGCCGCCCAGTTCAAGTTGGAATTCGGATGCATACCAACCACCCAATAGGCGTATATCAGGACGGCTTGGGACGCGAAAGCTGCGATGAACAGAATGAATAGCGACAATCTCACGTCAGACCTCCCCGCATATATCCTTCTGTATTCAGTATAGCAATTGGCGTTGCCCGATCAAGACCGTGTTATGATGGAGATGTTAAGACCGTGCTGATTACTTTCGACATTCGGAATCTTATTGACGCGGCGTTGGCCGAGGATGTTCTGACTGGCGACCCGACGACCGATGTCCTCATTCCGCCCGATCTGGTGGGCTGCGCCGCGCTGGTCACGCGCGACGCTGGTGTCCTGGCCGGAATAGAGGTGGCGACCGCCGCGTTCGAGCGGTTCGATCCGTCCCTACGGACGAAAGTCCTCACGACGGATGGATCGAGTGTGTGCCCGGGCGGCCATCTCGCGCAGGTGAGCGGCAGTGTGGCGTCCATGCTAAAGGCCGAGCGGACAGCGGTGAATTTCCTCCAGCATCTTAGCGGCATCGCCTCAGAGACGCGACGCTATGTTGACGCGATTTCAGGACTTCGGGCGAAGATAGTGGATACCCGAAAGACGACACCCGGGCTCCGCAAGCTCGAGAAATACGCTGTCACAATGGGCGGAGGGTACAATCACCGACAGAATCTGGCAGACGGTATCCTGATCAAAGACAACCATATCGAGGCGATGGCCCTCCAGGGGCTCAGCATCGGGGATGTGGTGAGGAGAGCGCACGCGGGCGCGTCTCACACGATCAAAGTCGAAATCGAAGTTGAAACTGTCATGCAACTTGAAGAGGTCCTCGACGCGGGCGCGGACCTCGTGCTGCTGGACAATATGTCCACCGAGCAAATGCGGGAGGCGGTTGAGATTGCGGATGGCAGGGCCGTTGTCGAAGCATCCGGCGGAATCACGCTCGAAACAGTGAGGGCCATCGCCGATACGGGAGTTGACATAATTTCGGTCGGCGCTCTCACGCACTCAGCGCCCGCAATGAATGTCGGTCTGGACATGGTAATTGACGGATGACTTTCTCTCCTGGAAAGTATTCCGCCCTCGTCCTGTTGGTTGCAATTCTGGTGATTCTTGCGGCTCTGGGCGGAAGGGTCGGCATACAGGGGAAGGGCGATTCCTGGCCTCCCGAATACCTGATCAATCGCATTGCCGTCGTTTCCGCAGACGGGAAGATTCGATCACTTCGACCGGACGGGTTGGGGGAACGATTCATATCAGATGAGTCAGGTTTCTTCACATGGCCTACCTGGTCGCCTGATGGACGAAGCGTCGCCTACTCGGGCGTGGTCGAAAACAAGGATGGAGAGCCCGTAACGACGCTGTTTCTCCACGACACCGCGACTCGGAAGTCGCGCGCGCTCTATGAAAGCGCGCCAGGGTTTGCCGGTCTTCTTGCTGAGGGAGTCGTTCACTATCCCCTGTGGTCGCCCGACGGCAGTAAATTGGCCTTCATTGCCGCTACGGTGGAACGCGGGTTGACCCTTTTCCTCGACGACGTCAGGGATGACGAACATCCTTCATACATCCTGGACCAGGGGCCGCTTTGGATGTCCTGGTCGTCCGACTCTACCAAGCTCGCGGTTCACAGGAATGAAGATCACTTCACGGTCAGCGCGGGGGACGTTACTCAGATCTCCAAGACATCATTCCAGTCTTATGCGTACCGGGTTCCGGCCTGGGTTCCGGGCTTGGATGAGTTCAATGCGGTCAAGGGAGTAGCGGGGCCGGTGTTCGCTCTCTATTCAGTATCGCGCTCCGGCGATCGTATCTTGACAAGAGCGGGACCCAATGCCGCCTTCCTGTGGTCTCGAGATGGGTCGCGCTTGGCCATAGCGGACGATGTGCGACCTATTCTGTACGGGAGCACGGTTATGTTCGTGTACAGACAGTTCCGAATCCTGGATTCGGAAGACTTGGAAGAAACAGTAGTCGTGAATGATAACTTGGTATCTTTATTCTGGGCTCCAAATTCCTCCAAGATAGCATATGCCACGCTTGCGGATCCGTCAGGCGGAATGAGGTGGACATTGCTGGATATCGCTTCGGGGGAGAGCGTCCCCCTGGTGGATTTCCGGCCATCCACTGATCAACTAACGATGTTCCAGTTCTTTGACCAGTATGCCTACTCGCATCAACTTTGGTCCCCGGACAGCCGGTACATGCTGTTTGCGGGGTGGTTAGATGAAGCGGCTGTGGCCGCTGGATTGAATGGACAGTCTGATGAGGGCAGCCACGTGTTCATCGTGGACACCGGTCCCATGCGCTCAGTGCAGCCTTTGACAGAAGGTGTACTTGGCTTTTGGTCTCCGCTCTAGCATAGATGTGGGAACAGTGGTCTCCGATCCATGCGGTTTTCCCTTGTTGGCTTATGTGATAATCTCCGCATTATTAGGGGTTTGCGCCGAAACGATTTCATCATAGCCGCGAAGACTGACGAAATCTACAAGGAACGGGGTGGTCTCTGAGAATGCCAATTTGAGGGTCTTGGCTGTTTGATGTGATCTGACGGAGAAGGAAATTGGGAGCGAGTCCTGAAATTCTAAGCCTGTTGATTTCAGTGGCGATTGGCTATCTGCTCGGAGCGATTCCCCTGGCGGATCGCATAAGCAGAAGAAGAGGGATTGACATCTTCAGCATCGGCACCGGACTCGCGGGCGCGACGAACGTGCGGCGCAACGTTGGCACGAAATCCGCGGCGGTTGTGGTCATAGGCGACGCGGTAAAGGGTATGATAGCCATCCTGGCGGCCAAGCAGATGGGTATCGAGGGGCCATGGCTCTTCGTGCCCGCCATCGCGACCGTAGTCGGACACTGGAACTCCATCTTCACACGCTTCAAGGGCGGGGACGGACTCGTCGTCCTGGGCGGAATCTGCCTGGTGGTTTTCTCGCCATTCCCTATTGGAAATCTCATAGCCGTGCTGGGGGTGTTGGTAGGGATAGCGGTGGCGCTCGGCGGTCAGAAGATGCGATACACCTCCCTCTTGTGCATATTCTCAGGCTATGGAGTTGTCGTCGCGCTCACTTATCTATGGAATGCCGGTGAAATGAACACTGTGCTGGCGGTAGGCGCTCTGGCAATGATAGTGTTCGGGCACGCGGTTCTGGGACACGCGCGGCGCAACAGGTCGGAAGATTCGGAAGACTTCACAGCCGACGGGCAGGCAATCGAGAACCAGGACGGGTTGGCTTAGAACCCTAAAGCAGGCATTCTCGACCTCAGTTCTCGGGCCGCGGCTCCGCGATGTCGTTCATCCTCAGCAGTAGGGGAGCGACCCTCTGCGTTTCTACTATATAGACGGTCGAGGTGGTCGGGATCTTCAGATAGAACGACCTGTCGTCCCGATTGAGGAAGCGAAGCCTTGTAGAGGGAGTTGGAGCGTCCTCACGGGTTATGACACGCACCATGGCGTCCGGAGTAGTGAAGTTCAGCGTATCAGCCACCTCTTCATCCTCGAACCCGGATGCGATAACGAGTTGGAGCGTTCCTATTATGCCGTTTAGGGCAAGTGGAATCGCCGGACTCTCAGAGCCGTCCGCTCCCATGACGAACCATTCTCCCTCCTCGTTTGGCCTTATCAGGAACTGCTCGTCGCGGTAGGTGTACTGGATCTCCGCTATCTCGTTGGGCGGAATCGAAGCCACGACAGGGTTCTTCCAGCGGTCGGGGTCCGGGTCGAAGATGTTGCCGCCCGGGCAGGGTATTCCGTAGGTCTCATCGTGTCCGGCCCTTCTGACATAGCAGAGGCGGGAGGCGGGCTTCCACGTACCAACTATGAATTTCTCCTGCAGGGAGCGCCTGTCCTGGAAGAACGACAATTCAATCGCGTCTCCCTGGACTACACCCAAACGGTCGTGGTTCGCGGGATTGGTAGAGATCAGTTGGGCGTCATAAAGGTCGTCAACGCCTTGCCAGAACTGTTGAAGCCACGGCTCGAAGACAGGCTGGTCGTCAACGTACCACGCTCCCTGTTCGGCCTCTCCCAAACGCTGCAACTCGGTGGTGAGCCCGTTTCCCTCCACCAGAACCCGGTCGCTTGCCTGCGAAGAGACCTGCACGAGACCTTCGAGGATGATTTCGTCCGAGCCGGCCGCGAAGACGCGGAATAGCAAACCGGCTATTCCAACCGCTATGAGCGCCATCAGGACAAATCCGACCTGTCTGCTCTTCACTCTTCGTCCTCCTGTTGGGACTCGGCGCGCCTTCTCGCGGCCCTGCCGCCCGCGGCCTGACCGTACAGGGTGAACCCGAATCTCCGTCTTCGGATCGAGCGAACAGCGCCGAACAGAATGAAAATCAGGGGTACGCCGGCGATGTTCAGCCAGCGGGCCATGTTCTCATGGGTTGGAGACGAGTAAAGCAGATCGCGCGAGGAAACCACCTTGGAGCGAACCGAAGCAAGCCTGTCTTCCTGCGCGAGCCAGTCAACCAGATTCAGCGCGAGAGCTATGTTTTCCTGCGACCGGGAGACCAGTGTGTCGGTGAGCCAGCCGGAATCTCCGACGACGACTATCCTGTAAGCCTCTTCGCCGTCGCCTGCCTTCTCTGCCACTGCCACTGCTACAAGGCTCTGGACCAGATTGTCCGGGGTGATTTCCTCGAAAGTCTGCGAGTTCGGTCTCAGGTCGCGGTAGGTAAAGTCAATAGCGGAGAATTCGCTGGTTTCCAATATGGGTATGACCTCAACGAGTTCGCGCTGGGATTCGGAGATTCCAAGGGAGCTTGCCCATGGAAGGACTGCCGATTCGACGTTGCCCGCCACCTTCTTGTCTATGACGGGCGCGCGAACCCAATATGGGTAGGGCAGGAATACGCTGCCCACTTGTGTCTGGAAGGAGAGGGTCTCGTTCGCCTGAAGGTCGAAGACGAGGTCCTGTTCGACTATGACTCCGAACCTCTCCGGCAGGTCCCTGAAGCTGTACCTGTTTTCGCCGGCTGCGAGCCGAGACTGGTCCACCATTATGGAGTCAATCATGAGCAGCGCTTTCCCGCCGTTTGTCAGATATTCGACGACGGCGTTGGCGGTCTCGTCAGGAATTGCCTGGGTCGGGCCGCCGATGATGAGTACGTCAACCTCTGACAGGTCAATCGCGGGGTCCTCGGAAGCGTTCATTTCGCGGACTTCATACGCGTCGGTCAGCAGGGCGGCGAAGGTCTGGTATCCACCGGAGGGCCCCGCCTGTCCGTGTCCGGTCAGAAACACGACGGACTTCTTCTGCTCCTCGACCATTCTGTTGATCAGTGAGGCCATTCGGTACTCGAAGCCGTCGAAGCTGTTGATGAACGGTATAGTCTCTCTCTGATCAACATAGGTCATGGACAGGCCAAGGTAACTGGCCTTGATCTGAAGTTCCCCCTGGCTGCGGACGTTGAACTGTCGAGGCGGCGCTCCGGCTATCTGTGCCTTGCGGAGGTCGTCTTCATCGTCTTCCGGGAACCTTCTTACCAGCTTGAC